>NZ_JBPKBJ010000046.1:0-26815 GCF_051390655.1 Acinetobacter sp. P1(2025) | reverse complement strand
ACCAGTGTTGATCATTTAGCATTGTTCGAGGCATAGCGAGTGTAAAATTGGGTTTGGCGATTTAATTTTACTATCTCGCTATTTTTTTAATCAACAAATGTCAACAGACCCTAATTGTTTCTAAAACTTATATCACAATTTTACAAAATTTATAGTCAAGTTATTGAACTTATGTCTATGTTTTCAAGGCGTATTTACTGAGTTGGAATCTACAAAATGATCTGACAGATTCTGCTGGTTCTCTGTTATATTATAGAAATTAGTTGGGGTATAACAATGACGTTTAACTTTGAAATCGATATTTTTTGGTGTTTAGAACAATTACAAAAAGACGGAAGAATCAATGAGCGTGATAAATTATTGGTACAAACTACACATCGCCAAAAAGAACAATTGAAATGGCATCCTCTTCAATGGATAGCAAACTTTAATTTAAAAGACCAGCTAAATGCTGGGCAAACCTTAACACTAAATCGCTTATGTCTCTGGTTGGCTGAAAAGTCTCAAGTTCCTTTGTTTGTTATTGATCCATTAAAAGCTGACGTAGCAGTTTTAACTGGGGTTATGTCGCAGGAGTTTGCTGTACGGAACCATATTCTTGCCGTTGAAGTACATGCAGATCGTATTCTGATTGGTACGGATCAACCATTTTCTTTGGAGTGGAAAAATAATTTAGAGAGGAGCCTCAGTCCTAAAAAAGTTGAACCCGTTCTCCTCAATCCTGAACAGCTTCGTCGCTATTTGGTTGAGTATTATCAAGTCAGTCGAGCTGTAAATTCCTCTCAAAATTCTAGTCCTTTCGATCGAGATAATAAGGGTGTTGAAGCTCTATTACAGCTTGGTGATACCCAAAATCCTGATGCTAATGATCAGCACATTGTTAAATTGGTGGATTGGGTGTTGCAATTTGCTTTCGAGCAAGGTGCTAGCGATATCCATCTAGAACCTCGCAAGGAAAAGGGTAAGGTACGTTTTCGTATCGATGGTGTATTACATACAATTTATAATATGCCTGCAAATACTCTCACAGCCGTGATTTCACGGATTAAAATTCTTGGTCGAATGAATGTCGCTGAAAAACGTAAACCACAAGATGGTCGTTTGAAAACGCGTACACCTAAAGGACAAGAAACAGAGTTACGTTTATCAACTTTGCCTACAGCATTTGGTGAAAAGTTGGTGATGCGTATTTTTGATCCTGAGGTCTTGGTTAGAAGTTTTCAACAACTGGGATTTGAAGGACATTTGTTACATAGTTGGCAGCAATTAACGCAACATAGTCATGGGATTATTTTAGTAACAGGTCCAACAGGCTCTGGTAAAACCACAACTCTATATTCCTCATTGAAGCAGTTAGCTACTGAACAAGTGAATGTATGTACGATTGAAGATCCAATCGAAATGTTGGAGCCAAGTTTTAACCAAATGCAGGTTAATCCAACGATTGAATTGGGATTCGCAGATGGTGTACGAGCTTTGATGCGTCAAGACCCCGATATCATCATGGTGGGTGAGATTCGTGATCACGATACTGCAAATATGGCAATTCAAGCCGCACTCACAGGACATTTGGTACTCTCAACTTTACATACCAATGATGCACCTTCAAGTTTAACTCGTCTGCATGATTTGGGTGTTCAACCATTTTTAACAGCTGCTACCATTCTTGGTGTGTTGGCACAACGTTTAGTCCGTCGTTTATGTCCGCAATGTAAACAAGAAACCCTAATGAATGAACAAGAGTGGGAACACCTGACTTTTGATTACATTATGGAAATGCCTGAAACGATGTATAAGGCGGTTGGATGTGAAACCTGTCGCCATACAGGATACAAAGGTCGTGTAGGAATTTATGAGTTTATGCCAGTGAGTCTCGAACTCAAATCTTTGATTAGTGCACATGGAACTTTGAATGATTTAAAAGTACAGGCGAAAAAAGAGGGTGTTGAACCTTTGAGAATTGCAGGTGCACGTAAAGTGATTGAAGGCGTAACAACTTTGGAAGAAGTACTCCGTGTCGTACCATTGAGTTAAGCAAAGTAGAAATCTTAAGATTCACCTCATCTAGCTTTGTTTAAATAGCTTTATCAAAAGTGAATACATAAACAAGGGTAAATAGATGAATATGTTCTCTAAAATTGCTGTAATTTTAGGCTTAGTTGCTACAACAACATTTGCTGTAGCGAACACGGGTGCAGTTAATCAACAGGCTTTAGCACCGACTCAAACGACAACAGTTAAACAAGCTTTGACACTTAAAGATGATTCACCTGTTATGCTCAAAGGTTATATTGTGAAGGCAACAGGTGATGAAAAATACCAGTTTAGTGACCAAACAGGTTCTATGACTGTCGATATTGATGATGATTTATGGAAAGGTAAACCAGTATCTGCTAAAACTCCTGTGACTTTGATTGGTGAGATTGATATCGATTATAAGCCGATGAAACGTGTTGAAGTTGATGTCGATCAAGTGCAGTTTTAACTGATTGAATTAAACAAGCCATATGAGAAATCATGTGGCTTTTTGCTAGTTTGATCTTTTCAAGGCATCATAGATTGTAGTCATTCATTATGAGAACCTTATTATGCGAATTTTATTAGCAGAAGATGACGCTTCTCAGGCTGAAAGTATTAAAGACTGGCTGGAAATGGATGGTTATAGTGTTGATTGGGTTGAACGAGGCGACCACGCTATCTTGGCAGTAAAACAGCATCATTATGATTGTATTTTGCTGGACAGAGGTTTACCTAATGCATCTGGTGATGACATTCTGAAGCGTATTCGTGAACAACATTTGTTGATCCCAGTGATTTTTATTACCGCAAAGGACCATATTCATGATCGTGTGGAGGGATTAGATTTAGGAGCAAACGACTATTTAGTTAAGCCTTTTAACTTAGAGGAACTTTCTGCAAGAATCCGCGCACAACTAAGACAATCTCAGAAGCAGACAGGAGAATACCTTTGTTTTGCTGATTTAAAACTCGATCCAAATGCGAAGACCGTTTTGAAAGCAGGTGAAACGGTAAATTTAACTGCTAAAGAGTTTCAAATTCTATATAAGTTAATGCAAAATCCAAATCATATTGTCACCCGTGAGCAACTCGAAGAATCATTATATGCTTGGGGAGAAGAGATTGAGAGTAATGCGATAGAGGTCTTTATATATCAAATTCGAAAAAAAATTGGTAGCCAACTAATCAAAACTATTCGTGGTTTAGGTTACAGAATGAACTTGGGTTGAACCAATGAAAACCGTCTCATTGCAAAATCAATTAATTAAGACCTCCTTAATCAGCTCAGTCATGGTAGGCAGCTTAGCGCTACTCATATTTGTAGTTGTCTCTGTTTATCAAACCATGCATGTGCAAGATGAAATCATGGATGAGATATCAGATATGCTGCTTCTTTCTGATCTAACCACCAGCTCAGGGAAGCAAATTGATGAGTTAAGTGAACAATTTGATATTCAATACAGATTGAAAAATTCACAACTTGTTTTAACACAATCAGAAGGTTTTCTATTAGATCAAGAACCTCGCATTTTTCCTAATGATCATCATCAGTACGGATTCTTTTGGCAGAATCATCAATTGTGGCGGAGTTATGTTGCGAAAGATCATCAAGCAAATATGAATGTATTGGTGATACAACCTTTAGAGGAAAGATTTGAGGAATTATTGCACAGTTTTGCAGCTTACATCTTGATTTTACTTATGGTGTGGTCATTACAATGGATGATCTTATATTTTTTAATTAAGCGACAGTTCAAAGCAGTACATCAACTTTCTAAACAAATTTCAGCAAAAAATGCAGAAGACTTAAGTCCCATTAAACTTGCTGAATTTGAGGTGAAGGAATTACAACCAATCCTAGCTCAATTGAATTATTTGCTTAAACGTTTAGATAATTCATTAAAAGCAGAACAACGCTTTACTGCTGATGCTTCCCATGAGCTAAGATCACCGCTCTCTGCGATTCAGTTGCGCCTACAATTATTACAACGAAAATATCCAGAACGTGCCAAAGAGCTAGATAGCATACAATTAGATGTCTCTCGTGGAATTCAAACACTGGAAAATTTACTTTTACTCGCGCGTTTAGATCCTGAACATCCAGAACATTTGCCAAAGACATATTTTGATTTAAATGAAATGGTCAAACTTCTTTTATCTGACTTTTCAACTGCGATCGAAACAAAAAATTTGGAAATTGTTTATAAAAATATCTTAATTGGTAAGAAGTTAGATATTTTTGCTAATCAACAATTAATTTATACCTGCCTGCGAAATATTTTAGATAATGCAATTCGATATTCAGAAGCGAATTATTCAATTCATATAAAACTGGATGATGATTCAGATTACATTAATTTAACAATCGAAAATCAAGGTGCAGGACTCGATACAGAAGTGTTAGAACGTTTAGGTGAGCGATTCTTTAGGGTGTTGGGAACGAAAACACAAGGTTCAGGTTTAGGGTTATCAATTTGTAAAAAAATAATAGAACTTCATCGTGGTAGGATCACTTTTGCACAATCATCAATTGGTGGATTAAAGGTACAAATACAATTGCCTAAAACTATTTAACGAACAAAAAGAGCAGTACGCGCTGACATACTGCTATTCCCACGTTTATTGTTCTTATACGTTTATTCTTCTATTAATCTTATTTAGTTAAAATTAATCGATTGTTACGAGTAAGGCGTAGGCGATACTCTTCACCTGCATGCATGATACGAATTTCACGTCCTAAGGCAAACAAGTTGTTTGAATGTAACATTGGCAACGATTGAGCTGAATCTGTACTGCGGGTAAAAAGATTAAAAGGTGCGTTCATTTGTTATGCTCCGTGGTGTGTTTTTTAATGTTTTAAATGATAATCATTATCGAATAGGCCTGTCAATGCAAATTTCATTATTTTACAAAATGATCAAATTATTTATTCTTTGACATGTGAATTGAGTTACAAACTCATTAGAATGAATTTTAAAATATCAAGGATTTTAGATGGTTATGGCAAAAGCTACTGTTGATGTTGCAATCGCAATTCTATTACATAAATCAAAAGTGCTAGTTGGATGGCGACAAGCAAACCAACATCAAGGTAATAAGCATGAATTTCCTGGTGGGAAAATTGAGGAAGGTGAAACACCTGAACAAGCTTGCCGCAGAGAGGTCTATGAGGAGGTAGGAATCGGATTAAAGGAGTGGCATCAGTTCGATATTATTCGACATGAATATGACGATATTATTGTTACTTTACATCTCTTCCATGCGTATGTTCCTGATGAGCTTTTAAATTTAATCCATCAACCATGGTCTTGGTTTAGTAGAGATCAACTCGCGGACTTAAACTTTCCAAAAGCAAATTCAACGATTATAGAGCGATTGATCTGGTCTCACTTGATCAAAATTAGTGATCAAGTTGATGAATTACCAGAAACTAATTCACAAATGTATTTACGTATAGAAAGTAAAGACATTGAAAAACTTCAACAGCAATTAATTAAATTGTCTGAACAGCAATTATTGAAGTTGATTGTTAATGTGGATGTTTGGCAACAATTAAATACAGTGTTGCAAGAAAAAATTAAAACAGTCCACCTTAAACAATCTCAGTTAATGCAACTGAAAAAGGGTGATTTGGTTGTAGCTAAACGTTATATCGCTGCTTGCCATGATGCTGTTTCAGTACAACATGCGCATCAGATTGGTTGTGATGCGATTTTTTTAAGCCCTGTAAATCCGACAGCAACTCATCCAAATAGCAAAGTACTTGGTTGGGACGGATTTGCAGCATTAGCTCAAAATAGTGATATTCCAGTTTTTGCTCTAGGAGGTGTTGCACCAGCTGATTTAAAACAAGCACAAAAACATAATGCTTATGGGCTTGCTGGAATAGGACAATTCAGTTCAATTTAACCAATTAAAGAGCTTGAATTGCTCGACGTGCTTCTTGAGCTTTGACAGGATGGTTTCGTGCTTCGCTGGCTTTAAGTACGATCATCCAGAGTTGTTTTTTCATTGAGTTGCTTTGTGCATAACTTAACCCACGACGTGCTAAAGCTTCAGCATTTGCATACTGTTTGCGTTGATCTGCAATTAAGGCTAGATAAAGGTAAGTTTCAGACGCTTGAGGTGCAATACGCTGAGCCTGCAAAGCATATCGTTCAGCTTCAGCGAGTTGCTTCTGTTTATATGCCGCTTGAGTCTTCTGCATTAATGTTCTAAATGCAGGTAACTGACTCCCGTCATTAAATTTCTGCTGTACTTTTTGTTGTGGTACAACAACCTCCACATTTTTACGTTTTATTTCTTTTTGCTCATAAGGTGTAATTTTTACACCCGAAGAAGGTGGTGTAACCTTCTTCTTTTGAGTTGTGGTGGTTGATGGCTGATTCATCGGTTTTGAAGTGCTCTTTTCAGGTGTTAGGGTACAGCCACCCATAACTAACATAGCAGTAAGAACTGTTACTTTTTTCATCATTTCAAATCATTCCTTTGAGTTTAATTCTCGCCGTTGTAGCTACCGCTAGAAATAATTCTTGTAGAGGAGTGATTTGATAAATCATTGTCCATTTCTGTTTCACTTTCTCGAATGTAGTTACTAATACCATCGCTTTCATTGCCTTGATTGTCTTCAGTCGATGGGTTGTAAGTCGGTTCAACTTCATAGTGAGATAAACCACAAGTAGTAGCTCGACGGGGAACTGTTTGGCGAAGCAAAGGAATATACATTGCACCATCACAACCTTGAGCAGATAAATCACCGCTAGCACTATCAATCCATTGCCATTGAACATTATCTGTTTGACGTAAATTCACGGGTTCTTGGCGAAGTTGCTTCATGACATTCGTCCAAACAGGTAAAGCGCCTGATGAACCTGTTAAACCTGTTATTTTGTTGTCGTCTAAACCTAACCAAACTACCGCAACATGATTACCAGAATATCCTGCGAACCAAGAGTCACGCGTATCATTTGTTGTGCCTGACTTACCAGCTAAATTTAGAGACTCAGGTAAACTGCTATATGCTGAACGACCTGTACCTGAACGCATTACTTGTTGTAAACCATAATTCAAAATATATGCCGCAGCAGGGTCAATCGTTTGTTGTACGTTTAGACCATATCGTTCTAATAAACGACCTTTAGCATCAACAACAGTGCGTATTGAGCGAGGTGGATATTTGAAACCACCAGTAGCGAAGTTTCCATAAATACTTAATACCTCCATCGGTGACATATTGACTGCACCTAGATAGATTGAAGGATAAGCTGGAATGTCTGAAGTTACTCCAAATTGCTTTAATTTATTACTAAAGGTTGATAAGCCAAACTCATTGGCAAGACGTACTGTAGATAAGTTGTATGAATTTGCTAATGCCTGTTGCATTGGTACTACGCCATGTTCGCCACCACTATAGTTTTTAGGCGTCCAACTTTTATCTCCATCAATAGGGATATTGACAGCAGTATCTTCAATAGGGGTAGCCCATGTGTAGCGACCAGATTCTATTGCATTCAAATAGATAATTGGTTTGAGTAATGAACCAACCTGACGTTTAGCATCAAGTGCGCGGTTAAATCCAGTAAAATCTTGAGTAGAACCAACAGCTGCGATTAACTCACCATTTTCAGGATGGGCAACAAGAACAGCACCTTGAAGGTTCTTTAAACGAGAAGGGTTGCTACCTGCTAAGCGTTCTACAGAGCTTTTAAAAGCACTTTGAACTTGAGTTTGAGCTATTGGATCAAGTGTCGTAAAGATTTTTAAGCCTTGATTGGTAATATCACTTTCTTGATATTCTGTGCGTAGTTGGCGACGAACAATATCAAGAAAATCTGGGAATTTAGCAGGTCCTAAAGTTGGTTTACTGACAACATTTAAAGGACGTGCAATTTCATCTTGATATTCAGCTTCTGTTAAATAGCCCATGACCAACATGTTATTCAATACGATGTCACGACGTTTTTTAGCTGATTCTGGATTGCGCCAAGGATTGTATAATGATGGACCTTGAACCAAACCTACTAAGAATGCTTGCTGAGAAATATTAAGTTCACGTAATGGTAAACCAAAATAAAATTGTGAAGCTAAACCGTAACCATTAATTGAGTAGTTGCCATTTTGTCCAAGATTCACTTCATTTAGATAAGCTTCAAGAATTTCATCTTTGCTGTAATGAAGTTCAATCAATAAAGCCATTAACACTTCATTTACTTTTCTTTTAAGCGTTTTTTCAGGAGAAAGGTAGAAGTTCTTGACCAATTGTTGTGTTAGTGTTGAACCACCTTGTCGTTTTCCGCCAGTTGCGTTACTCACTAAAGCACGAGCTGTACCACGAATCGAGACACCATGATGTTGATAAAAATTTCGATCCTCTGTTGAAATAAGTGCTTCGATCAACGGTTTTGGTACTTTATTTAATTTTATGAGTACGCGATCTTCATTATGTTGAGGGTAAATACCACCAATCAATAAAGGCTCTAAACGAGCAACACCCGTATTTGATGGTTTTGTTGATCTAATTTCACTCACTTGACCGTCGATAAATGCAACTTCAAGCACTTGCTCTGGTTCAGTTGTATCACCGTAATCAAAACCACGAGTGTGGACATACATTTGACTGCCTTGAACAACATAGCTTCCAGATTTATCGTAATTAGAAGTGTTTTTATAGCCTAATAGTTTTAACTCTTGAGTAAAATTCTCTTGAGTAATCGGCGCGTTCGCATAGATTTCTAAAGGACGAGCAAATACTTTGGCAGGAATATCCCAACGCTGCCCCTCAAACTTATTGCGGATAATATTATCTAAACGGATCAAATAGATACTAAAAGCAATAAATACACCGATCACTAAAATTGAAAAAATTAGTGCTAGAAAACCGATACCACGTTCACACTTCATAGATTTGCGATAAAACCAAAACAATGAGGGTAATGATGCGATAGCTTATAAGCAATTTGCAATCATAAAACTGTCAATAAATAGCAACATGAAATAAAAACTTTAAGAAAGTGTTGACATTATTCGTATAAAAAAACAACGGATATACATTTTTATACTTTTTAATCAATCATCAACGAAATTTGCACTGTTAATGTTATGATAGGCAGGAATCGCGACGGAGCTGAATTATTCGTGCAAATTTCACATAAATCCTTTCGAAATATTGGTCTAATTGGGCGACCAGACAAGTATTCTGTTGTAGAAACGTTATGTTTAATCCATGATCATTTGATCACTTTAGGTTTAAACCCTGTATTCGACCAAGAAACTGCACAACTCGTTCCGTATAGTCATGGACAAACAGTTAGCCGAAATTTACTTGGTGAAGTTGTAGATCTCGTGATTGTTGTAGGAGGGGATGGTTCTTTACTCCATGCAGCACGTGCTTTAGTTCGTTACAACACACCAGTGATTGGGATTAACCGAGGGCGACTAGGATTTTTAACCGACATCAAGCCTGCTGAGGCAATTTTTAAACTTGATCAGGTTTTGCAAGGACATTTTCAGTTAGATCGCCGTTTCTTATTAGAAATGGAAGTAAGAACTAACAATGAAACGATTTATGATGCAATTGCATTAAATGATGTAGTTTTGCACTCAGGAAAATCAGTTCATATGATTGATTTTGAGCTGAGCATCGATGGTCAGTATGTTTATCGACAACATAGTGATGGTTTAATTGTTTCAACGCCAACAGGTTCAACAGCATATGCTTTATCTGGTGGTGGACCTATTTTACATCCGAGCATGGATGCGATTGCGTTAGTTCCGATGCACCCACATACGCTTTCATCAAGACCAATCGTCGTTGGTGGGCATAGTGAAGTTAAAATTACGATACGAGAAAATCGCGTATTACCGATGGTGAGCGCAGATGGACAACACAGTGTGGCATTAAATGTTGGTGACACAGTGCATATTCGTAAACATCCGTTTAAACTAAGCTTATTACATCCACCTGGTTATGATTTTTATATGGCTTGCCGTACTAAACTGGGTTGGAATCAAGATTTTGAATCTTTTCAACAGGATGAATCATGAATATTGAACAAATGCTCGCTATTTTAAATCCTGAAATCGTTGAGCGTCTTAAAACAGCTGTTGAAATTGGTAAATGGCCAAATGGTATTGCATTGACTAAAGAGCAGCGCGAGATTTGTATGCAGGCTGTATACGCCTGGGAAATGGAAAATTTACCTCAAGAACAGCGTAGCGGTTATATCGATCGTGGTACAAAAGAAGAAGGTGAGGAATGTGATGACGATCATCACAAGAATGAACCTGAATTTAAACCGATTCGTTTTGTTTAATTATAAAAAGCTCAGTATTAACTGAGCTTTTTATTTTATACCTAGTGCACTCGTGTTTCCCAAAGTTCTTTCGCTTTAGCCATAGCTTCAACATAACTATTTACAGTACCCATCGTATATAAAGCAATTCCCATTGTTTCAATCACAGCCATTTCACCATATTCATGTGTTTGCTCACCCAACCAAACTGCTTTAAACACTGCTAAATCAAGTTCTTCTTCAATAGGACTACGATCTGGTGTCAGTTTAGGTAGTTCATGCTCGTACAATTCACCGTTTTTAATCCCACAAATTAAAGTCTTGGCATCAGGATTACGCTCAAATTCACCACCTTCACCTTTTATCACAGCACTATTTTTATAACCTAATCGAAAAGCTGTTTGCTGATGTGATGATCTGTAAGCCGGGTGAAAAATTGCCTGTAAAGTTGCCTTTGCATTAAATGGATTAATTAAACGTGCCAGTGTATGAATTGGTGAGCGAAGACCCATTACATTTCTGAGTGATATTAGATCACTTAAAATAGGTGATATTGTTTCAAGTGGTAAGTAAGCAAAATGATGCTGTTCAAGTTGCTGTTTTACCTCTTGTTGATTATGGCAAATTGGGTAGCCTAAATATTCTAATACCTGTTCAGTATAAACACGGTTAATTGTGTGACCCGATGCTCCATGCATTACAATTTTATAACCATGATGAGCTAATGTTAAAGCTGCAAGAATGAACCATGGATAATGCTTACGTTTTCCAGCATATGAAGACCAATCTAGATCAACATCTAAAGATTCAAAGTTGAGTTGATCTCGTGTTGCTTGAACAAAACCTGCAAGTTCATCAACAGATTCCTCTTTGACACGCAAAAGCATTAAAAATGCGCCAAGTTGAACATCTAGCACTTCATCTTTCAAAATCATGCTAAATGCTTGATATGCTTCTTCATAGCTTAAAGAGCGCGATCCTGTTTTACCTTTACCTAAAATACGAACATATTGAGCAAACGGATGTTCTGCGGTTTTATAAATATTTCGTTTGGTATTCATGATAATTCTGATGTGATCGATAACTAGAAAATAATATGACATAAAGTTGGCTGTGTTGAGTAATAAACGCTGAGATAAATTCGGTTTAATTTGTTTTGGCGAAATATTAAACATTACAAGCGAAATTATTGACCGAATCAGTCTAGCGAATTGATGCAAACGGACCATGACATCAACTTGAAAAATCATTAGCATGACTGCGAAACAAACTTTTAAGAACAAAGAAAGCGAAAGGAAATAGCGATGTTAGCTTACGATGCAGATTTGGAACTCTTCCGTGATAATTTCAAACGCTTTATGAGTGAGCATGTTGCTCCACATTACGATCAATGGGAACGTGAAGGCATTATGCCGCGCTCAGTTTGGAATTTACTGGGTGAAAATGGTTTCTTATGTGTAGATGTACCTGAAGAGTACGGTGGCTATGGTGTGCCAACACATTATTCATTGATGTTGGTTGAAGAGTCTGCTCGTGCGGGATATTGTGCTTTATCGACAGCAATTTCATGTCACTCTGAAATTGCTGCTCCTTATATTCAACATATTGGTACAGAAGAGCAAAAACAATATTGGTTACCAAAAATGGTATCAGGTGAGGCAGTTGGTGCAATAGGTATGACCGAGCCAGGTGCGGGTTCTGATTTACAGGCAATGCGTACTAGTGCAATCCTACAAGGTGATCACTATATTCTGAATGGATCAAAAACATTTATTTCAAATGGTCAACATGCGGATGTTGTTGTTCTTGCAGTAAAAACTGATCCACAAGCACGTGCTAAGGGTGTATCTTTACTATTGGTCGATACACATCTCGAAGGTTTCAAGAAAGGTACTAACCTCGATAAAATTGGCTTGCACTCGCAAGATACATCTGAATTGTTCTTTGATAATGTCAAAGTACCTAAAGATCAATTGCTTGGTAATGCTGGTTCTGGTTTTGCTTATTTGATGCAAGAATTGCCTCGTGAACGTACAGCAATTGCATCTACAGCTTTAGGTGCAATTCGTGGTGCAATTGATTTAGCTACTGCTTATGTAAAAGAGCGTCAAGCATTTGGTCAGGCAATTTCGCAGTTCCAAAATACGCGTTTTGTATTGGCTCAAGCGAAGATTGATGAGTTTGCAACAGCAGCTTTCTACAATCAGAACGTAGAGCTTTATATGGAAGGTAAGTTAGATGTTGAAACGGCTGCTGCACTGAAGAGTTTCAGTACAGATATGCAAATGAAGGTATCTGATAACTTACTTCAGTTATTTGGTGGTTATGGTTATATGACTGAATATCCAATCTCACGTTTCTTTGTTGATGCTCGTATTCAGCGTATTTATGGTGGTACCAACGAGATTATGAAAGAAATCGTAGCTCGTGGATTGATTGGTAAATCATAAGCCGACTTTGATATCCTAAGCCTGCTTTTAGCAGGCTTTTTTATTGTTCTTCTGTTGAATATTGAATCACTGGATAAGTTTTCTGTTTAGGGAGCTTTTGTAAAGCACGATTGATATCAAGCAGAAATTTATCTGCTTCATCTTGATTTGGCCAATGATTATTATATTGGCTTCTTTTTTGAATATTCACACTACATCCTGTAACTTCCATATTCTCTGGATTAAATGACCAATCATTTGGATTTTTCAAAGTAACGTCCAATGCACTATCACAACTTTTCCAGAGCTTTACGAATGAATTTTCTGTTTGAGGTTTCAGCTCTTTAACAGGATAAATAGAATAGCCTTTCATTTCTGAATTAAAAAATTTGATAAATAGATAAGAGGGCATTCCTCCCCAATTGATCGCCGTATTTGGTGGAAGTTCAATGCTTGTTAAATCTTTTTCATTTAATGGATGTTGCTGTTGGTCTTTTTGAAATGAATTTTTTGATTTGTATTTGAGTTTGGTTGCGTTAGGAACAGTTATTCCTCTGATTTGAGTTGTTGTCGTTGTAACATAATAGGGTGAAGAATCTTTATTACATCCTGTTGGATTATAGCAGCCTATGCATCCTGCTAGACTTGTGGCGATTACGCTAATCAGTAAAGGTGTTTTTATATTCATTATCATGGATGGTATCAATTTTTATTTATTACAGATTTTATCAAACTTGATTGAATTTTGTCTGTTGTGATTGAATAAAGCGGAATCTGATGCTTGATGAATAATTTTAAAAACAAAGGTCGGGATTGTAATGATTTGCGAAAAACCATTTATAAAAATACGCAAGGGCTTTGACCTAAGCAAAAAGAGTTAAATCTTCGCGTGTTTAAAGCGTTAAAGTCTTGTTATACTAGCTTCGCATAACAGTTCATAGATGAATTGTAACCCATTTATATAGATGATTTTGCTGAGGCTGCATTCAATGGTAAACGATGGACAAAACACATCGACGTCACTTAATTTAGAACAAATTCGTAATGATATAGATAGTGTTGATCAACAAATCCAAGAATTACTTAACCGTCGAGCTACGCTGGCTGAAGCTGTAGCAAAAGCGAAATTTGCAGCTGAAGAAAACCCATTATTTTATCGTCCTGAACGTGAGGCTCAAGTTCTTCGCAAGGTGATGGAGCGTAATCAAGGTCCATTGTCTGATGCGACGATGGCACGTTTATTTCGTGAAATCATGTCCGCTTGTTTAGCACTTGAAGCACCTCAAAGCATTGCATTTTTAGGTCCTGAAGGTACATATACGCATTCAGCTGTGCTAAAACATTTTGGTAAAGATGCAGTTGTGCGCCCATTGCCAACGATTGATGAAGTGTTCCGTGAAGTTGAAGCTGGTGGTGCGCATTATGGTGTTGTTCCAGTTGAGAATTCATCAGAAGGTATCGTAAACCACACTTTAGATTGCTTTAAATCATCTACATTAAATGTGATTGGTGAAGTAGAACTTCGCATTCATCATCAATTTCTCGTATCTGAAAATACTCGTAAAGACAGCATCAAACAGATTTATGCACATCAACAAACCCTTGCTCAATGTCGCAAATGGTTAGATGCGCATTATCCAGGTGTAGAGCGTGTAGCGCTTAATTCAAATGCGGAAGCTGCTCGCCGTATTCGTAATGAGTGGCATTCTGCCGCTATTGCATCAGATATTGCTGCAAGTATGTATAATTTAGAGATATTACATAGCAATATTGAAGATAACCCTGAAAATACGACTCGTTTCCTTGTGATTGGTCGCGAGAAAATTCCACAAAGTGGTAATGATAAAACGTCTTTACTGATCTCTGCACATGATCGTGCGGGTGCTTTATTGGAAATCCTTGCGCCATTTGCCAAACATAAAATTAGTTTGACTAGTATTGAAACTCGTCCAGCGCTTCCTGAGAAATGGGCTTATGTTTTCTTCATTGATTTGGAAGGGCATATTGATCAAGAAAATGTAGCTGCAGCATTAGATGAAATTCGACCTAATGTAAAAGAATTGCGAGTTTTGGGTTCATATCCTATCGCTGTTTTATAGTTCAATTTATTTTAAATCCGTTTCAGTCTCCCTTTTTAAAGGGAGATACTTTCCGATCTTTTTTTAAAAGAGAGGTTAGGGAGATTTTCAGATAGGCAAAATGTTTTATGTCTCAACCATTATTTAATAAAGTTGCATTTATTGGGCTTGGGCTGATAGGGTCGAGTCTTGCTCGTGTGATTGTGGCAGAACAGCTTGCTGGTCAAATTGTTGCGTCAACACGCTCAAAAAAAACATTAGAAGATGCCAAAACACTAGGGCTTATTCAATACGGTTATGCAACACCTGAAGAAGCTGTTCAAGATGCAGATTTAATTGTTTTAGCCTTACCTGTCAGAGCGACGCAAAAAGTACTTGAACAGATCAAACCTTATCTAACTGAAAATGTCATCATCACAGATGTTGGTAGCACTAAAGGTAATGTGGTTGAAGCTGCTAAAGCGGTCTTTGGTGAAGATTTACCTATAGGTTTTGTACCAGGACATCCAATTGCAGGTGCCGAACATACAGGTGTGCATGCGGGTAAAGTTGATTTATTTGCCAATCATAAAGTGATTTTGACGCCACTACCGACTAGTGCAGATTGGGCTGTTGAGAAGTTGATTCAACTATGGTCTGCTGCAAAAGCAGAAGTTATATGCATGGATGTGAAGAAGCATGATGAAGTGCTTGCACATACAAGCCACTTACCACATTTGATGGCATTTAATTTAGTTGAGCAGCTTGCAAACCGTGAAGATAATTTTGACATTTTTCGCTATGCTGCAGGTGGTTTTCGTGATTTCTCACGTATCGCAGCAAGCGATCCTCAGATGTGGCATGACATTTTCTTTGCCAATAAAACTGCAATCTTGAATGCTGTAGAGGGTTTTGAACAGCAGTTATCAGTTTTGAAGAAACTGATTGAACAAGAAGATTCACAAGCATTGATGGGTTTGCTTGGCCATGCGCAAGCTGCACGCCAACACTTTAATCATATGTTAGCCAAAAAACCTTTGATGGAGAAAAACAAGGTGACACAGCAATTTACCATTTTGCCCGGAAAGAAAACATTTACAGGTAAATTCACCGTACCAGGTGATAAGTCTGTGTCACATCGCTCTATCATGTTTGGTGCGATTGCAGAAGGCACAACTCATGTAACAGGTTTCTTGGAAGGCGAAGATGCTTTAGCAACTCTCCAAGCTTTTCGTGATATGGGAGTGAGCATCGAAGGTCCAAAGAATGGTGAAGTGACGATTCATGGCGTTGGTATGCAAGGTCTAAAAGCACCTGCTGGTGCTTTATACATGGGTAATTCAGGCACAAGTATGCGCTTGTTGTCTGGAATGCTTTCTGCTCAAAGATTTGATTCAGTCATGACAGGTGATGCGTCGCTGTCTAAGCGTCCAATGGAGCGTATTGCAAAACCATTGCGTTTGATGGGAGCGCAAATTCAAACCACAGGTGAGAAAGGTACACCACCAGTTAGCATTACGGGTAGCCAAGTTTTAAAGGGTATTGATTACGACTTACCAATGGCTTCTGCTCAAGTTAAATCAGGTATTTTACTAGCAGGTTTATGGGCTGAAGGTGAAACTTCGGTAACAGAACCAGAGCCAACGCGTGATCACACAGAACGTATGTTGCGTGCTTTTGGTTATGATGTGAAAACCGAAGGCAATAAAATCTCACTTGTTGGTGGTGGTAAGTTAGTCGGTACTGATATTCAAGTTCCTTCTGATATCTCATCGGCTGCATTCTTCATGGTGGGTGCCGCAATCACAGAAGGTGCTGATGTAGTTCTTGAAGCTGTTGGAATCAATCCAACACGCACTGGTGTGATCGAAATTCTTAAACAAATGGGCGCTGATTTGACGGTAGAAAATGAGCGTATTGCAGGTGGTGAACCTATCGCAGATATTCATATCAAAGGTTCTCGTACACTCAAAGGTATTCACATGCCTGAAGATCAAGTACCTTTAGCAATTGATGAGTTTCCAGCATTATTCATTGCTGCAGCATGTGCGGAAGGTCAAACAGTATTAACTGGCGCTGCTGAATTACGTGTCAAAGAATCTGATCGTATCCAAGTGATGGCAGATGGTTTGAAAATCATGGGCATCGATTGTACGCCAACAGAGGACGGTATCATTATTGAAGGTAAGGGCAAATCAGGTGATTGGTCTGCAATCTTTAATGGTGGTGAGATTGAATCACACCATGACCATCGCATAGCAATGAGTTTTAGTATTGCTGGTTTAAGAACTGCTGGTGCGATTACAATTCATGGTACAGAGACAGTTGCGACTAGTTTCCCAACTTTTACTGAACTAGCAAATGCTGCTGGTTTGGATTTACAAGTTGTGAACCAATAATTTGTAGGATAGCAGCATTTAATTCAATAAATGCTGCTATCTCAAGCTGATTTATAACAATAAAGTTTCAAATCTCTCATCTCGATTGAAAAATAATTAAGTTTTGCTTTGTACATATCTAATCGGGTCGAAATTCCTAAAATTTGAACAAGAAGTAAGACAATCGGCTAATCAATTAAAGACAATTGTATATATAATAATTCATACCGCTGCAGTAGGCTTTACTCTGCGATCCAGAGTTAAAAAACATAAAAATAGAGGGAATACCATGAGAACGTTGCAATTCATAGCAGATTGCCCAAAACATGGATTGATCGATCATCCACCGAATGAATGTTACATTACTCAAGAGTATGTAGCAGCGTTATTGTATAAGCAATTAGAACAATATGGTTTTGATGCTCAACACATTCGACATGAACATCAAAAGATTGAAGTTCGTATAGATAACCATCATTTGCCACTCTCTATTTTATGTTCTCAGCAAGATGCGGAAGGACATATCTTGTGTCAAATTTCAGCCAATCCACAGCAAGAACAAGCATGGTTTGAACGTATAGAGACACAAAGCATTATTCGTCAATTAGCTCAAGCTGTTGAAAATAGTTTAAAAGCTGAACATAGTTTTTCTGATTTTGTTTGGAAATCTTAATTACATATTTTTTAGCTCTATATATCTAAAGTGGATAACAAATCTGTTGATCCACTTTTTTATTAATATTAATTAGAAATATTTATTTTTATAGTGACATTATTTAATAAAAATTAACAAATGAAAAAATAATAGTGTTTGAATTTTGAGCTACTTTTCTATTAATTTAAAAGTGATTTTTAACAAAGAATTACTCAATCTCCTCCTTTAATTCATAATACTTTTCCAGAGAATTAATATGACCACTATATCTAGTAATTATCTTAAAGGCTTTAGTGTATTGTTCGTTTCTTTACTTGCGGCATGTAATAGCGATGATAAAAATACAACTAACAATGCTTCTAACCAAAAATTAGTCGATGGAACAATTTCGTCACTACAAACACTTAGTCAAAATTTAGTATGGCAAGAAAATCAATGTGATAGTGTTTATTCAAAGGTGATAAATGATGCAGAGATTGCTGAGAAATCAGCTTTAGAATTAAGAACAAAGCTTAATAGTACAAATAACTTAAGTTTGTTATTGGAACAGCAAATTATTCCAAAACTTATCCAGCTTACTGAAGAGTCCACTACTTTAAGAGCTAGATGTAATGCTCCAGATTATGACGGCACAGGGGTTAGTATTGAAAGACCAGCGATGTTAAGAGAGATGTTAAGCGAATGGCAAGGGACTATAAATTTATTGATTCGTCAAATAAATAACACTCCTAATATGAATCCTAAAATTAAATTAGCAGCTTTAACACATACAAACATTAATGAAGCAACACCAGAAAAAACAAAGTTTAAAGACTGTTCGGATAGTTTTTGTCCAGAAATGACGGTTATTCCTTCTGGTAGTTTTTTGATGGGTGGAAATCTGCAAGAGCAAGAACAACAAAATGTTCCCGCTCAGTCGCGACCGTATGAATTACACCAACACATGGTGAGAATCGAAAAGCCATTTGCTATGTCTACATATGAAACAACCATTGCAGAGTTTCAAGCATTTCAAAAGGAAACTGGCTGGCAGGTACAAGGCTGTCGTAATTGGGAAGCACGTGATGGGATTTTTAATATCTGGTATCGAGATGATTTAAACCCAACTAACGCAGGTATGAACCAAACGCCGCAAGATCCTGTTGTATGTGTACGCCGTGAAGATGGGAGAGCATTTGCAGAGTGGTTATCCAAAAAAACAGGGCAAACCTACCGTTTACCTACAGAGGTCGAATGGGAATATGCTGCTCGTGCAGGAACTTCGACTGCATTTTACTGGGGTGATGATTTGAATCGAGATCAAGCTTGTAAATATGCAAATGTGTTAGATCCAACCACAGTTTCTGCATTGCCACAAACAAGCTCGTGGAACTTATTTAATTGTACTGATAGCTATGCTTATACCTCACCTGTTGGGAAGTTTATACCAAACAACTTTGGTTTATACGATATGACAGCAAATGCACGGGAGTGGGTAGATGATTGTTGGCACTCAAATTATGAGAATGCACCTGTAACTAATCGTATTTGGGGTGAGGAGAATAACGGACAATGTAATTTCCCTGTGTTACGTGGAGGTGCATGGATATACAACACTTATAATGCTCGAACAGCCTATCGAAATGCTTATGTAACTTCTCAAGCACGTTCGATCATGTGGGGATTCCGCTTAGTTCGTGAAATTTAGTTATCACTTTTAGTTCACTAAGGAATGATTGATCATTTTTATTAAAACGACGTAAGTTTTAAGCTAAGAAATAAACTAAATTTACGTTGATTGAATATTTACTTTTTAATGATTTAAGTATATTTAAATCCATCATATACATTATTTTTGTGAGTATAACTGTATGATACAGTTTGATTTTTCTAAACTATCTCCCCAAGTGGTTTGGCGACATTTTGAGACTTTGTGTACGATTCCACGACCATCAAAACACGAACAACAGTTAAGACAACATCTAAAAGATTGGGCGGAACAGCGCAACCTAGAAACCTATGTTGATGACATTGGTAATTTAATTATTCGAAAAGCTGCTACAGCGGGTAGAGAGCAAGTTGCAGGTGTGATTTTGCAGGGACACTTAGATATGGTGACTCAGGCAAATCGTGGTACTCAACATGATTTCTTTAAAGATCCCATTCAACCTGTATTAAAAGATGGCTGGCTTATTGCTGAAAACACGACATTGGGCGCAGATAATGGTATCGGAGTAGCACTTGCACTTGCTGTATTAGAATCAAATGATGTTGCGCATGGTCCGATTGAAGTCCTACTCACTATTGATGAAGAAGCAGGAATGAGCGGTGCTCGTTTGCTTGAGTCGGGTGTTTTAACAGGGCAATGGTTATTTAATATTGATACCGAAGAATGGGGTGAGCTCTATCTTGGCTGTGCAGGCAGTATTGATCTAGAAGTAGGACAGTCACTTCAATATGAACCAGCACCTGAAAATTTGATTTTTGTTGATCTGTTGGTATCTGGATTGAAAGGTGGTCACTCAGGTGTTGATATTCATTTGGGGCGTGGAAATGCCAATGTGATTTTAGCCAATTTCCTGAATGATTATTTATCGCAAACAAATGGACGATTGGTCGAGTTTATCGGTGGAACAGCACGCAATGCTATCCCACGTGAAGCTGTAGCAACAATTGCAATTAAATCGGGGCAATTACTTGAGCTAGAAAAAGCAGTTGCTGTGATACAAGCTGAATGGCAAAAAAAGTTACAAGGCATTGATGATCAGTTGCAAATCACCGTACAGCAGAATGCTAATCAGATAAATGAAGTTATTATCTTACAACAGCAACAAGCTTGGTTGCAGGCATTGGCAACGTGTTCATATGGTATTTCACAGTGGAGTCGTGCTTTACCTGATGTGGTTGAAACCTCGAATAATATTGGTGTGGTCAAACTGACTAAAGATGAGGCGAAGACTTTAATTATGGTTCGTTCGATGGTGAATCAAGAAGCTGTGACACATGCACAAAGCATTCAACAGCACTTTGCTAATTTCCAGATTCAATCTAAATTAACGCCGTTGGTATCAGGTTGGACACCAAATCCAGATTCGGCTGCATTGAAATGTTTACAACAAGCTTATCAGTCTGCATTTAAGATTGAGCCAAACTTGAAAGTGATTCATGCTGGTTTGGAGTGTGGCATTATCGCGGAACATTATCCGAATTTACAAATGGTATCGTTTGGCCCTGATATTCAAGGGGCGCATGCGCCGGGTGAAAGAGTTAAAGTAGAAACGGTCGAGAAATGTTGGACGTTGTTAGTGACGGCTTTGGAAAGTGTGCGTTAACTCAATCTCGGAATCAGATCAGACCAATGATTCTGCATTGGTCTGATCATTTAGTGATAAATATTGTGTTGGTACATGCTTTGTTAGCCAAACACCATTTTCTGCCTGATAAAACTCAAAGCCATCTTTATGCATTTGTATCGTATTGATTAAGAAGAGCACAGGCTTACCGTAGCGTTGACCTACATTCAAAGCCGTTTCTTTATTTTCACTTAAATGTACATAATGACGCTGTCCTGCAATTAAGCCTTGCGTCTGAATTGAATCTATGAATCGACTCGCTGTGCCATGATATAAAGATTGTGGTGGTTTTAGTGCAATCATTTGCCGCTGTACAGTGCTTGTTGAGTAGCCTTGCACAGCTCTGATCATCAAACCATCGTCTGAGATTTGGAAGCGTTTTTTATCATTTTGTTCTACGATTGCTTGGAGGAGTGTCTCATCTAGAAGAACATTGTGTTGTTGCGCAGCTTCAATCAGCTCAGCAATCTTTGCCCAACCTTCTTGATCGAGTTGAAGCCCGATTTGCTCAGGTTTATGTCTTAGGATTAAACTTAAGAATTTACTTGTTTGAGTATGTGATTTCATTTCTAATCTTCATTATTTAACGTGTACATTGACTTGAAATTGAGTTTTTTCAAGTTCGATAAACTCAATATTACAATCAATAAATTTTTCTATCATTGCTGCTTGGGTGCGAGTATGTTCACTGATGCATTGAGCCGTAAAGTGACCGCCTTGACCCAATGCCATAGGCAATAACAACTGATCTGCTAAATACTCATCCACCGTAGCTTGAGAAACAATATATTGCTTCACTTGTTCAGCCAAATAATTGGCTATTTGTTCTGCACTTTTGCGCATTTCACCTAAAGCCGTGAATAGCTGAACGTGATGTTGATGTTCAAGTTTGACATACGCTGTATTGCCTTGACTGATGCCATTTAAATGGAATTGCTGCTGAGTATCTAATTTCAATCTTTTATTTAACGTTGCAAGTTCCCGTTGTGCAATTTGTGCTTCTTCGGAAAGGTTGAGTACTGCTGCAAAAGCCTCAGTACTTTGCAAAGCACCACGATCTAATAAATTTAGTTTGTTTCGATGTTGCCAAGGCTGAATCTTGATTTGAATTTCACCAGCACCAATCGGGAAGAAGCCTGCTTTATTTAATTTAAACTCGACCGCTATTCCAAGTTTTTCTAATGCTGGTAAAAAGCAATGCTCGATAAAATCTGCTGTTGGTGCAAGCGGGTTATGTGTACCTCCGGAAATTGTGAGTTCACTGGCTTCATTTTGTAATAACAAAGCAGGTAAAAGAGTTTGTAAAACCAGTGTTGTGCTTCCAGCTGAACCAATCTGGAATTGGTATTTTCCATTTTGTACATGCTGTGGCGCAAAATATAAATGCTGGCTATGGAGTTCAGCACCTTCTACATAAGCTTGGCTGATGTGTTGAGATGCCTGTACACAGACTAAATGCTGACGCATTAAGCCTGGCTTTTTACGCCCAGCGCGAATGTTGATTAATTCAAATGCTTGACCTGTAATCATTGAAAGGGCAAGGGCGGTTCTTAAAATTTGTCCACCACCTTCACCTTGTGAACCATCAATTTGGATGGTTGCTGGCATATTTGCCAAAGCCTTATTCACGTCTATTTTCCTTATTTTGTAATTTAATGAACATACTGTCAGTACATGGTAATGCGAAGTAACGCGTGACTTTGCTTTTGGCAAAGGTTTGCTAGGTACATGGTGCTGAGCCTAATCAGTGAAGATTGATGCACGGCTCACATGCTGCCATAGCTGCCTGAATTATTTTCAATCCCTCAGATCGGAGTAAAGCAGGATCTTGTACTCGCCCAGTATGTCCAAACTGTGCTTGTGAACTAAATCCACAAAATTTGTTGTCTATTCGACTAAATCAATCTGCCAATTTAAAGCTTGAATCTTGATGTTTATATCACGCAGTTTGGCACTGATATCATCAGCTTGTTTTTGTAAACTAGAAACTGGGATAACTTTCTGCCACTTGATTTCACGAGCGCTATAACGGTCGGGTTCACGATGCGTATTGGCAATCGCATTAATCAGAATCTTATGTTGTTCTACATAACTATCCCTTGAGCTTAGAAGGGATAGCAATATTTTGCCATCCTCAAGTCTTGCTTGTGCATTGGTCAAATGAATACGACAAATCAATTGATTGCTTTCTTGAGTTAAAGCAAATACCTGTTTGATCAGTTCATTTGGATCTTCACTAGGTTCATCACCATCTTGTACCAATACATTGGCGTTGATCCGTTGTTTTAATGAAGCGAGCTTTTTTTGTTGATCGCTTCGAAGTAAAAGTGCTTCTGCGAGTTTCATCTTTTATTTTCCTAAAAATTTATTCTTTAATCTGTTGAGCTTGCAGGTAGTAAACAGCCTTTCTTTAGCTGTGGTGAGTAGACAGTACCAATTCCCCCACCATTCTCGGCCGGGTTCAAAATAATCATTCCATTCGGAATCGTTATCTCGACCACTACCTGGGTAGCCAACCCAATCATATATTTCACAGTCTTTTTCAGTTAAAAGACATAATTGCGTAAATGTTTTGAAGAATGCTACTCGATGAGACTGGGCAAGGGTTGTTCCATAGGGTGGATCAATGATTGCCTCTAACAAGCTCAAAAACCAATTGTGTCCAGAAAATAGATTAGTTTGTCCAAACAATTAAGATTTACTAGGCTGCGATCTAATTCCTCTATGGCTAGTGAGTTCAAGTATGATGTTCTTTCTAAGGATAAACTTTCACAATTCAATAGCATCTGTTGATGAGTAGTCAGCGTATTTGAAGATTCTGTTTGATGTGTGACATCAAACAAAAAAACTTCAAATACGGCTTGTATGGCATCAAGATTAGATTGTAAATGTTTGGTCTTCAAATGATCTAATTGGACAAACATATGCTCATCTTCTGGTTGTGCTCAGGTATCTATCCCTTTACACAAACCACTTGTCGTAATGTATAAACTACTTCAACCAAATCTTTTTGTGCATTCATCACATCTTCAATCGGTTTATAAGCTGATGGAATTTCATCAATCACAGCCGCATCTTTACGGCATTCCACACCTTCAGTCTGGGCAATCTGATCTTCAACAGTGAATCGACGTTTGGCTTCCGCACGGCTCATCACACGACCTGCACCATGCGAACATGAGCAAAACGATTCCTGATTTCCAAGTCCTCGAACAATAAAGGATTTAGCACCCATTGAACCTGGAATAATTCCATATTGTCCAAGTTTGGCGCTGACAGCACCTTTACGAGTGACTATCACTTCTTCGCCATAA
Organism: Acinetobacter sp. P1(2025); assembly: GCF_051390655.1. Classification (NCBI taxonomy): domain Bacteria; kingdom Pseudomonadati; phylum Pseudomonadota; class Gammaproteobacteria; order Moraxellales; family Moraxellaceae; genus Acinetobacter; species Acinetobacter sp. P1(2025). Next base: position 2,340 of record NZ_JBPKBJ010000046.1, on the reverse strand, counting down.
TGTTCTTCCTTTTCCACATAATTATGGTGACAGTTCACCGCTTCCAATTTTGCATTAAATGGTTTTGGAATAATTGTTGCTAAAGCTTTAATCGCTGACTGCATCATGATTTCACGATTTTTCATGGCAAAGCGTTGTGCCCAACCTACAGCAAACCAGTAATCATCAAAATGCTCAGTTCCTTCAACTAAATATGCCAAATCTTTATTGGGTAAGTTAATAAAGTGCTTCTGCATATCTTTGCGTGCGAGCTCAATAAAATGGTTACCGATGGCATTACCGACACCACGAGAACCTGAGTGCAACATAATCCAAACATGATCATGTTCATCTAAACAGATTTCTACAAAGTGGTTGCCTGTACCTAAAGTTCCCAACTGCTTGCGGTTGTTGGTATTTTTTAGGCGAGGGTGTTTAGCACAAATCAACTCAAAGTCTGCAACCAAACCTCCCCAAGCTTGATCTACCATTTCAGGTGGTGTTTCCCAAGAACCTTTATCTCGTCCACGTTTGGTCATTCCATGTGGAATCAAGCGTTCAAGTTCGGTTCGTAAAACATGTAAATTATCTGGTAAATCTGATGCTGTTAAGCTGGTACGAGTCGCCATCATTCCACACCCAATATCCACACCGACGGCAGCAGGGATAATCGCTCCTTTGGTTGGAATTACGCTTCCAATCGTTGCACCTAAACCAAAGTGAACGTCTGGCATCACTGCCATCCATTTATAAATAAATGGCATTTGAGCCGTTTGTAATAACTGCTGTTTTGAGTTGTCATCAACAATTACGCCATTGGTCCACATTTTTACAGGCATGCCTTTTTCATTCTGTAGAACTTGATAAGTACGTTTTTGTTGTTCTTGTTCAAATTGAGCTTGTTGGTTGATTTGTTCAACGACAGACATTTTCATTTTTCCTTTCAAAGCCTGCCTGCCAAGCGTTTACAGGCAGGTGATATTCACAATATCCCAGTGATGTTGTGTACTTATAATATTGCAGCGACTATGCCAACTTTTTAAAATTTAATTTAATCACTATATAAGTATTTGATATTTAATAGAAATAATTTTTTAAAACATTTTTAAAAGCATGTTCGTAGATGATTTTGTCGATATTTTTATATCTAAAATAATATTTAAATATCTTAAAAGATAGGCTACCTATCCTAAGATGTTATTGATAGATTAAATATAAGGTGATCTGTTAAGATTTATCAATTTTTTTAAGTTGACCTGTCATATCTAAGCTAAATTGATCGAAATCATCAGCTAAATAAAAGTTACCCTGATAATATTGGTGGACTTCATCTGCAATCGCTTTTAGCCCAATTTGATCCTGATGACGTGGACTGAAATGCGTCAGAATGAGATTGCCTAAATTATGTTTTTGTGCAAATTCAGCCACCATTTTGGCGGAACTATGCATTGGGCCTGAACCCACTTTATCTAAAATAGCTTGAGTGTAAGTGCTTTCGTGAATTAGGAGTTGAGCATCTTGGCAAGCTTGTGCCAACAACTCAGGACGATCATTATCTCCACCGACAATCGCATGTACACGTTGCGTTTGGGTTTGAATAAAATCAGCTGCTTTTAAGGTTTGCTCATTTAACTGGACGTCTAAGCCTTGCTGTAAATCGCCCCAAACTTTGCCTTTTGCTACGCCGAGTTGAATTAAAGCCTGAGTATTTAATTTCTTTTGGGTGTATTGCGCAATAATACTAAATGCAAAACTGGGTACACGATGACTGAGTGGATGGGCTTGAATTGAAAGTTCATCTGTTATCTGTAGTATTTGAGCGGCTTCATTCACATTGATAAAATTGAGTGGATAGGGCAAATGTAAATCCGTTAATTGGGCTGTAACTTCAATCCATTGTTGAATTTCTTTTGGGGCAATAATGGTTAAAGGTGCAGTACGGGCATTCATACCTGCACTGGCCAATAAACCAACTAATCCATAACAGTGATCACCATGAACATGGGTAATGCAGATCGCAACTAAGTTCTGTAATGAAAGTCTAGCCTGTTGAATGCGATGCTGTGTGCCTTCACCAGCATCGACCAATATCCAGTCTTTATTCTTGCTGTTGCGGATGGTTAGTGCAGAAACGTTGCGTGTTAGGGTGGGTACACCAGAAGATGTGCCTAAAAAAGTAAAATGAAGCATATTGTTGGTTTTTTTCACTTAAATACGTATTGTATATGATAGACATTTATAAAATATTCTCTGTACACGACAAATTTCATAGGGCCCTTGTCCTATCAGGCTTTTTCTTTCTTAAAATTGCGAGCACTTTCTTAAATTCTTCTTTTTTTCCAAAACCAATCAAACGTAGAA
>NZ_JBPKBJ010000045.1:0-28347 GCF_051390655.1 Acinetobacter sp. P1(2025) | reverse complement strand
AAACTGTATATTAGTGCGCTACGATTAGAAGATGGAGAACTTTTACTTGTTGTTTCTCCTATGTTTAATGCTTCTGCTATTCGTGATTATGCATTACGCTGGGAAATCGAAACCTTATTTAGTTGTCTCAAAGGACGTGGATTCAATCTTGAAAATACTCGTTTAACAGACCCTAGACGAGTCAAGAAATTGATAGCAGTGCTAGCGATCGGTTTCTGTTGGTGCTATTTAACAGGTGAATGGCAACATGATCGAAAAAAAGCGATAAAAATAAAGAAGCATGGACGACTTTCAGTAAGTTTATTTCGCTACGGTTTGGACTATGTTCAAATGGCTATTCTACGTTTGATTGGTTTTGGGAAAAAAGAGGAATTTAAGAAAGTGCTCGCAATTTTAAGAAAGAAAAAGCCTGATAGGACAAGGATCCTATGAAATTTGTCGTGTACAGAGTAAGTCTGGTATTTTCGGCTTCTAGCTCTTTCAGTCGAGCCATTAATGATGTATCCATACCACCATATTTGGCACGCCATTTATAAAAGGTAGCATTACTCATGCCGTGTTCACGGCAAAGGGTCGCTACAGGTGTGCCAGATTCTGCCTGTTTCAAGATGGACATGATCTGACTGTCAGTAAATTTAGATGTTTTCATGCAGAATCTCCTGCTCGTATCTTAAGAGAAAATTCTACTTTTAGATCCTATTATTTTTAGGGGGATTACCCTTCCTATGCCATTCTACAATTTTTTGATAATAAAACAGCCACGAGTTTTAAAAGATGATCCAGATTCAGAGGATTAGGAATAGTATCGACCACGGCGTTCACTCAAAACTCTTTTCAGAATAGTTATCTTTACCTAGCGGTATCGTTGCCCAAATTGCGGGACACAAACCTAGCGGTACCGAAGAGAAGCATTACACTGTTCGGCTAATTGATCTACTAAGAAAATGGCATACAGAATATGAGAATTGGATGCTTGAGCAGGCCAATATCACTTTTGACGTGAATTAAACCCTATTTTTTCTAGGCCTCACTGTTTATATCAATAGAATGCATTTTTTATAAATGCATTCTATTTAGGACGAATACATCAATAATTTACTGTAATACAGCCCTGCGCATCTTCACTGTACTCTTATCAATTTTATTCATCTGCATGTGTCCTGAAGCAGGTACAGCCCTTTCTCTTCCCCAATTACGTATAGCTTCTATCTGTTCAGGACTTGTTTGAGAGAGAGGCACCACATTTTCAAAACTTTGTCTGAATAAATCCGTATTAATGACATCATCCCCATTAAGATATGCTTCTTTAACTACTTCTCTTACAGCTGCTTCCAAATCAGATCCAGCGAAACCTTCCGACAATTGAACTAATTCATCCATGAGTGTAGGATCAATATCTCTCTTCAAACCACGTCTGATATAAATTTCAATAATTTCTTTACGCTCTATCGGTGTAGGCAAATCAACAAAAAATAATTCATCAAATCGGCCACGGCGTAATAACTCTGGAGGGAGCATCGAAACATCATTCGCCGTAGCTACAACAAATACTCTCGATGTTGCTTCCTGCAACCAATATAAAAACTGTCCTACTAGACGCGTTGCGGTTCCGCCATCACTGGATTGACCGGCACCAGCCAATCCTTTTTCAATTTCATCAATCCACAGCACACAAGGAGCAACATGATCTGCTGTGGTTAATGCATCTTTTAACCTGCCTTCACTTTGACCTAAGTATTGTCCATGGATAGTCGATAAATCCAAGCGGTACAATGGGAGTCCCCAGCTGGCCGCAATTGCTTTCGCTGACAAGGATTTTCCACACCCTGGTACTCCAACTAGCAGAACCCCTCGTGGCGGTCTGATACCACGTTCACGCAAATCTGCTGTTAATAAAGGTCTTTCTTTATCCAGCCAAGCTTGTAGTCCAGCTAAACCGCCTACACTAAGACTGTCCTCTCGGACTACCACTCGCTCTACGCCTGAGATATCAGCAAAAATACGATCCTTAACATGCATTAACTCCTTAAGGTCTGCTTTTGTAACTCTCCCATTTGCTAAAAAAGTTGCAATAATATTTTCAGCTTCAATACGGGAAATACCAGTTAAAATTGCTGCTGCTTGTTTCTCATCGTTGAGATCCCATTCAATTGGGAAATGCTCGCGATATGCCGTAATTTGTTCATGAATAAGCTCAGCCATTTCATCTTCTGTCGGCATTGACAACGTTAAGGACATACCTAAACGCTGAAGCTGACTCCAGACTGGTTTTGAAGTAATGACTATTACACTTCCACCATTTTCAGCCGCCAACATCACAACGTCCTGCATTTGACGAGCAAAATTAGTATCATCTTCTAAATCAGTTACTTCCGTTAACAAAAAAGATAACTGCTGACGCTGCATCATTTGACTACTTGCAAAGTCCAAAGCTCCAATAACTGAACGATCATCATTTACACCTCGATTGCTTATAATCTCTCGAGTACCTTGAGATAAGGTATGTACATAGAAGCTAGCATTAAGCTCAGAAATAATTTCTTTGCAAATATCAAGAACACGAGCTCGCTCTGCGCTACGTATAGAGATAAACGGTATACGTGCTTTTAAATATCGAGTTAGAGTTTGTTTAAATTCCTTTGTATCACTCATGATTTTGATTTCTCATTCATTCGAATAAATTATTGAAATTAATTACAGAAAATTACGTCTTTTAAATTTTGTAGAAGTCTCAGAAATAGCAGTGTCAGTTAGTGGCTGGTTCTTTTGAGATATATACGGCATATCCTTAGATGGCACACTTACTTTCGTAAAATTCAATATCGAATTATGCTTAATAATACTAAGTAAACGGCCTGTTCTATCTCGGGATGCACTATTTTCCAAACTACTTTGCGTCCTTTTAGCATAATTTTCAAGCTCAGTAGTCAAGTGTTTTTGCAATAGTTCTGGAAAACACTCTAAGGTTGCAATTTCATGAAGAAAGCTTAATGTTCTTCGTGCACTAAGCAATCCCGTGATCAGCCCCGACTCGTCATTACTGTATGAGATATTACGATCTAGGCGCTGAGCACACTCTTGCAGACGCATGTTAAAAACCAGTGCCAAACGCTCTGAAAAACGCTCAGCGACACCGGAAGTCCAGCTTAAGCTACCTTTTGACAGGAGCACTTTAATATCTTTGTCATATTGGCTGTCTTTCAAATAGCCCAAACAATCACACCACTCTGAATATGTATGTGGCACCTGCACAGGTACATCAGGGTTGTGTTTCTCCGATGTACCGGCCCAAGTCAATTTTCGACTCATATTTTGCTCTTTTTAAATCGACGTACAAATCCAGTTTGAGGCAACAAATCCCATTCAGGAAACTCTCCCACAAAGAATTGAGTATTGCCTGTATTCAGCTGTGATTGCGCAATATTCACAGTTGCTTCCTTCACTTGTGCTTGAGGTGCGTCATTCTGAGTTGCCTCATGTAGAAACACTCTAGTTTTGGAAGAAATATTTGTATCTGTTGCATTCTCATGATTTTCCATGTTTTATTCCCTCTATCTTAATTAGTATTTGTGTTAGCCAGCCATTAAATTTCGGCCTTTATCATGAGCAGACATCAGATATTCTTTCGATGAGAGTTCATTAAAGAAATCTGAAACTAGACTTGATTCACTGTCTTGGTGCATTAACTGTTTCCGCATATCTACAACTTCAGCTAAGATAGCTTTAAGCTCATTGGCACTCTGTTCTTTAAGATATTCATAATGCTGAGCAACATTTTTCTTCTGGTTATCTAAATTCTTATAATCCATGAACGCCCACCATAATAAAGCAGCACCTATTACAATTGCCCAAACAGCAAAACCGGTGAGTAAAATTAATGCACCACCAATAACCGCTTTAATATAAGTTGGCATTTGAAGTTTGACGTTTGCAATTGCCTGTTGTTTTTGCGCTTCGATATATCTTTCTAAATCTTGCAGCAATAATGCTTCATTACTTCCATTGTTAGTTTCACCGGTCCAATTACACTCGGCTAAGTTCAAGGTCAACTTTTGCGGAAATTCTGCTCTGATACTAGCTGTCAAATCTTGATGGGCATCTACAATCCATTGTTTAGAAAGTGCAATAGCATAACGCTGTGTCGCTACAGAGGCATGTGAAAGTTGCGGATGCATAGCAGCGTTGGTAAGTAACTGCGTAAAGCTTACCATGTCGCTTAATGTTTTCTCTTCTAAGCGATATTTCTCTTCAGCGACAGAACGATCGCCCATTTCATCAATAATCAGCTGGCATAGATGTTCTTGCTGTCTAAGAGGCAATTCTTCATCATCAAAGTTTTGCACAAGCTTATCTAAGAGCAAATCCACTTCATCATTCAAACTAGGGGATGGTTTAATTTCCCCCTCAAATATATCGCTAAAATATTTATGAAGAATTGAATGAATTTGTGTGTGATTCAATGACTCACTGATTTGTTGCCAATCACTACTTGGAACTGCTTTATACAATCTAGGATAATTTTTAGAAAAATCCTGATTTGGATATTTTGTTTTAATTGCATCTTCCCATTGGGAACGCTGTTCTTCGACAAAACCTGCTTGAGCTTCTAACTCAGTTACCCATTGTTCAATTCTAGATGAACATTGCATTCTTACACTGGCACCAAAAACTCCATTTACCAATGCATCCACTAATACTACAGTTTGACGATCTAAATTAAATGGATCTTGTTGTCCTAAATAACGATCTAACCATGTCTGGCATGCAGCTAATCGCTTTGCACGACGTGACACCAATGCAAAAAAGAGTGTCGTTTTTTCATCATCACGCTTTAACGCTTCGCTCAATGCTTTTTGTGCAAGGTCCTTATTATCGTTTAACCAAGCACCTAAAGCGACTAATGCTGGTGCTAACCAATATTTAGGCGTCAATAACATTAATTCTTCAGTAGCATTTTGCATTGTTTCTTGACGAACAATCTTAATATCAGCCGCCTGCAAGATACCTGTTGCAATACGTCTTACTTGCCCATAGTGACCATAACTTGTATCAAGCTCTTGTCTGATTTTAACTTGACGAGTTTCAGCCAAGCTAATTTCTTTAGCCCTAACATCAGCCGCTACAAAATCACGGAACTCTTGCCAAAGATTAACTAAGTCCTGCTGTGTAGCATTTAAATTTTGATCAACTACGTCAATTTGACCTGAGATCTGATCTAGGCTGTTTCCTAATGCTGATAGACTTCTATTAATATTTGACAAATCCGCCGTCTGTATAATACGTTCAGCCATATTTCACCCCTTTTATATTGAGTTATTGCTAAGTTAAAAAATTTATTTGTTTATTATTGCCGCCGTACCATCATCTGAAATCGCCACCATTCTGTCAGAATAAACTTCAATGCACATATAGTTGTGATGTTTGGCTAAAGTACGAGCTCTTTCTAATTCTGATTTCATACTTTCCCCTACTTTATAGTGTTCAATGATCTGACCAAAAAAGTCTAAGGTATGAACTTCGTAAGGAGCTCCTAAATAACACTTAGAAACGATCCCTATAAGTAAGCCCATTGCCGCTTCAGGCAATTCTTTTTGTATATTCTCCTTCAGTTCTTGCAATGAAGTTTTGTTACTATGGTGAGTTCCAGTATCCAATATTTTTATATATTCAAGATACTTTTTACTTCTTGGCATTCTTAAAGCCCTCTCCAACTCAACAGGTGAGCTTACCTTTGTACCTGTTAAGATAGAGTTAAATGAAAGCCGCAAATCTGTATCTTGTTTTTTAGCAGACTCTGCAGTTAACAGTTTCCTCATATACTTTTCCTTGTGAACCTTCAATTCTTAAATAGAATATTAAAAAACTATATAAATCTATTTGATATACTCTATTGTTAATACATTCTTAATAATAAAAAACTTGTATAATTAGTAATTTACACAATAATTATGAGCATGAATAGATGAATCAAAAAATTTATAATTCTTTAATTTTATAGTTTTTACGGCTTTGTTGCACAAAGATTTCATAACTATATGATTTTAAAAGTTTTGATTATTTTTTGATCCAAAATTAAATTTATTTAAATCAGATGCTTACATATTTATGCAACAAAGCCAGTTTTTACTATAAGGGGAAATACATGGAAGGCTACAATATTTATAACATTATTTTATTAGTATATTTCAGTATTGTTATTACCGGGATTTTCTTAGGTGCTGGCAAAAATCGTACTATCATTGTGTTTAGAGACTACGATGATCTTGGATTGACTTTTCTTATTCCGACTTCACTTTTTGGCATTATTTTCATTTTTCATATGTTGGGCGGCAGCCCTAACTTCAGTGTACCACTTGCGATCATTGTGGCATTTATTCTGTTCTGTATCATGGTTAAAAATACTTACATCGACAATGATCGTGTGATATGGAAAGTTCTCATGGCACTGATGACAAAACTGCCTCTTGCCTTTCTTTGGGTAATTAATCTTATTTCTCTCATCAAGCCAAGTGGGCAAACAGCAAGGCAACGGCGTGAAAGTCGGGCAAACGCCCTACTTATATTGGCTATTATTACTCCCATTATTGGACTTCTAGTAGCTGATAAATCTGGCGCATTATTTAATCCAAAGCAGTGGATTAAAGGCAAACGTATTGGCAGTATTCGCAATCATATGTAATCAAAAATCCCTGCTTATTTAGGTTCATCGTTGAAAAGTTAAAATAACCCTGAACTAAAGATTACTACTGTAATCTTTAGTTACGTAAGTGTCCGCTAGCGAATCCATTTAAATACAAGCTAGTACAATTAAAGAATTAACAAATCTTTCTCGATGTCACTTTCCGCACTCATTTCAGATTCGTCATCTACCCACACTTTGTGTTCTACATCTTGAGTTAAGCTACTCATTCCATGTGTAGGTTTTATACCCATTGCATCAAGTTTTTCCTTTAATGACATAATCATATTTTCACGTTCAATGGACCAACTCGATGCAAAGCATCTCCAGAATGTCCATCCTGCGCGTTCTAAAGCACGTTGACGAGTCATGTCATCATGCCATTGTTCTGGCCCATGATAGCTATCACCATCACATTCAACAGCCAAACGCTGATCACCATCTGACTCAACGACTAAATCGATTCGATAGCTTCCAACCTTAACCTGTGGAGTAACTGTGTAACCCATTTCATGAAGTGTCGTAAATACAGATTTTTCAAACTCCGATTCACACAAGTCTAATTTTGCTTCAAATGATGCTTTTTGATCTTCTTGCAAATCATAAAAATGATTGAGTAAATTCAGCCTTAGATCTTTTGGAGATATATGATCACGACTCACGGAATGGACGAGATACATCCGTTCACGAGCACGGCTTGCAGCCACGTTGAATCTCTGTTCATGATCGGATCGACTCAAAGCATGACAATTCTCAGGATCTGCTACCATAGATAAGAAAATAATATCTCTTTCTGCACCCTGAAATGCTGAAGCATCTCCACAAGCAAATTGAACCTGAGTAAGAGTTCCTGCGCCAAACTCATTCAAAGCTTCTGATTGAATGAACTCAGCCTGTGCTGGACCTAGCAACGAGATCACGCCAATTGATCTATTCGTATATCGTTCATCTTTAAAAAGTAGCTTCATTTCCTCAATAATTGCTTTCGCTTCTATTCGATTAATATGTTTGCTGTTTTTAGATTCTCTATATCCCTGCGATGTATAAATTGCGACTAAAGCTGGGCTTAACTGCTCAGACTTCTTCGATAGTCGCATTGGCTTAATACGATTACCATAAAAGTTTTTATTGCTGTAACTAATGATCGCAGGATGACAGCGGAAATGCTCTAGAAGCATCACACTTGACTCATAGATAGAAGAAGCCATGTCGTATAAAGACATATCTGGTGTTAAATATGCAGCATGTGGCTGACCATGTAGATAACGATTTCTTAATACATCAATTTGAGCACTTGCTAGACCGACATTACTCGGAGAAACTTGTTTATTATCCCCCACTACTAATAATTTTTTAGCACGCATTAAAACAGGTAATACATCAATTGATGATTGTGATGCCTCATCCACAATCACTAAGTCAAAGAGGCCTAATTCAGCAGGCATAGATTCAGATACCTGAAGATGTGACATGACCCAGCAAGGAATAGCTGCTGTTGCCTCTTTAAGGGCTACTTGAGCATCTTTTCTATAACGTGGAGCATTCTTACCTGTCCCTTTTCCATAGTGTTGTACAGCAATTTTATAACGCTGTAATGCAACTAAAATTTTGTCTGAGGCATTTTCCTTTAATGCCAACCATGTCTTGTTTGCTGCCAATTGAGCGTAATTTTGAGATAGATTCTTCTCGTGTATACGACGGCGCTCATACAAATTTTCAATTTGACTTGTATTACTGATGGCCATTACAAAAATCTCAAGACGTTTCCATTCCCAAGCCTCTAGCAATGTATTACGTAATACAGGATCTTCAATTTCTTCAGCGTACGGAACTTCCAGAATATGTTTACTAAGAATCAAAGCATTTGTTTTACTCAATCTAATACTGGCGGATTTAACTCTTTCAAAATCTTCAGTTAGATCTTTTAAATGTGATAATTTTTTTAATAAATCAGCATACTCGCCAAGTTCACTTTCATGTAATGAATCGGAATCAATCTGAGATACAATTTTTTTTAACTGATTTGATATTTTATTACCAAACTCTGATAAATAAAGGATTTGATCAGCCAGTTGTTGTTGATAGACTTCTAAATTAAATATTTTTAACTTCTGCCCTAACAATTGAATCAAGTCATCAATATTTTTAGGTAATCCGTAGAAATCAAAAGATTTAGCTCTCTTAAAAACTTTTAAATAATTCGCATTAAATTGATCCAAATATTTATTTTTTAAATCTAGGCATTTTTGGGTTCTACTGATGAGCTGGGTGAACTCTTTTAATATTTCATCGATATTACGATTATTTAACTCAATTAAAGGAATGTCTAATTGTGCGGCAATACTATTCCATTTGCTCATAAAGACGTTAAGAGTCTGCCTTCTATCAAGATATTCTTTAAGTCTTTTCCATTCATCCGATGTATCAGGATATTTTCCAGAAACTTTAATTGACTTAAAAAGGTCTTGTAACTCAGCAGTACCAAAATGATACCAATTAAATGGCTTACCTGTATCAACAGCACGTTGAACAGCTTGATATTCTTTTGAGTTTGGTTGTATCTCAAAATTCAGCTCTATAGGATCAATTAGTAGCGTTTTCCTGTATTCCAATAAAGGCTGAACTTCTTGAATAAGGTTACTATAGATATCAAGTTCCATAGCCTTATCTTCTGAATTTATCTTTTTGAAATAGCTCAATAACCATGGTTCTGCATGATCAAGAACAAGGTTTAGATCTTCTAGATAAATCTTTAACCAATCTCTTAGCTCATTAATTTCTGATTCAAAAATAGTTTCCTTGAAATTATGTTGGTCATTTTGCTTTAAGAATTCCTCAATCTCATCTTTTTCTTTTAAGAACTCACTTAATTTCTTCAGGCTCGCCGAATCTAACAGCTTTTCAGGAGCTGGCAGAGGTCCATAATTTATGTATGGTAAGTTTATACCTATTTTCTTCCTTGAGTCTCTCAATTGAATCAACTCAATCTGGGAAAAAGGAAACTGGTCTTTTTCCTCCAAAGTTAATTGGTCGGTAAACCATTCGCAGGATGCTCTACTTTCTAATACCGTTTTCACGATATCCATAGGTAATTTTTTATTACCATCTACTTCAATATTTTGATAATGCTTTTCTGCAAAGTTATATATTTCTCGATCAATCAAAGCCATTTCATGATGGTTATGATCTATTTGATGTTTTAGAACTTCGATCGTTTTTCGAACTTCTGCAACATTCATTTGGGTAATTTTTTGCACAATCAAATCGATTGAAGATTCAAGCTGATTTTTACTTTCTTTGCTTGAACCAATGCGACTGACTACCAAAGGCTTTAATTCATCAGGAATCTTTTCATGTACTGTTTTAAGGACATGTGACTGCTGTGCAGTTACCAGTACTTTTTTACCATTCGCCAAATAGTGACAGATAATATTTGCAATACTATGTGTTTTGCCTGTACCTGGTGGACCTTGCACCACTACACCACTGCTGGTTAGCAGATTCTGAACAATAGTAATTTGTTCTTTGTTATAAGGCAGCGGGAAATAAAGCTCTTCAACTTTTGATCCGAATCCCTCAGTACCAGAACGCCCTCTAAAACTATAAGTCTCTTTTTGATTAATATCGCTTTTTAATTCTGTCACTAACGATAAAGGTTGTTCAGGTATAGCCACTGAAGGGTCATTAAGTTTAGTTTTTAATAACTCAATGTCATCGCTTAAAATAGAATTTCTTTTAGGACGACTAAACAATACTGATGTTAATGTCACCGCTAGATTTTTAGATGGTATAGCCCTATTTTCAGCCTCAACAATTGCTCCTTTTGAAAAAATATTCGCGACGAAGGCATTAACTAGATCAGAGTAAGTTTCCCCTTCAAATAGGCGTAATGAGCGACCATTATTTAAGTTTTCTTTTAAGGTTACTTTTACTTGTCCTGAAGTAGGCAGATCATCCTCTAATAAGATGGCATCCATTTCTATATTGGCACGTGTATCTTTGGCACCTACACGTATTAATCCATTTTTTTCTATCTCCATTTCTAACGGGATAGTAATAAGAGGATATGAGTAAGATTTTTGAGTCGTTGGAAGTACCCAGTCAACTAAGCCAAAGCCTGCAACAATTTCTTCACCATCACCTGTTCCACCTAAATTAATCGCGGTATTCCATGAGAATAATTTGTCGTAAACAACAATAGATTTTTTAATATCATCGTTATTTTGTTTCCAATCTTCCCAAATATTTTGATAGCTTTCGAATTCTTTGAACAGCTCCTGAAGTATGTCAATTTTAGTAATCAAATCACATGCCACGCTAATGTAGGGCAAGCGGAATTGATGAACTTTTTTGAAAGATACAATCTTATTTAAACTAGAAAAATTAACAGTGGGTTCTTTTTCGGCATCTACATGAATGTAGGAAGAGAGTATTTCAGATGGTTTCGGCATCGATTGAAGCTGTAATCGTTCAATTTGGAACCACCAATCGTCATCATTCAGAATTTTTAAGCCACGAAGTTTTTCTAGATCATGAGAATAAAATCTATTACCACTCATTTCATATTGAATTTTTTGAGTATCCTCAGCTTGATGAGATACATAATCCAACAATTGAATTAGTTTATTTTTAACAATATCATTTAATTCAAGTTCAGAGTTCATCATTGGTCTTTCTAATTTTTTAACTGACGGAATTATAGCTAAAGACCAGCAAAAGGCTTCATCTTGTGAAAATATATCTTGATTTTGATATAAAAAAGCATTCACTTCTTTCTTTTCAATACCAAGAGTTTTGGCAATTTCTCTAGCAGTAAGTTTGGGCTGTTTAACCAAAATAGCTGTTATTAAATCCTTCATGTGATTCATATTTCCTAATCATTTCAAAAGCTTTTCTCTTTAACTGATTTATACAGAATCAATTCAATCCACTCCCAGCCCTTTAAACACCGCATCCACCGGATCTGCATAAAAGCTGGTCTGGAACTTGGTAAACAGTTCCACAGGAATCGTTGGGATATCTGCCGCACTACTCATTGGCAAAGCAACCTTCTTGGCACCCGCATCAAAAGCAACTTGCAGACATTCGGCAATACTTTCAACCGGTGTGACGTTTCCACCCAGGCTCATATCTCCCAGGACCACCATCTGATTCTGTACTGACCGTCCGAGCAAGCCTGAAGCAAAAGCGACTAGACTCGGCAAAGCCAGATGACTAAGTGGCCCGGTATTCTGTAATTCCACCACATGCAGATGGAAGTCATGCTCCATGACTTTGCTGCCACCCGATATTCTAGAGGCGTTCGCTTTGAAGTAGTCAAAGGCAATCTTGACTTGTTCTTTGGCACTGCTGGAGTTCCAGAGGCCTGAAGTTGCAAGCTTACCTGAGCCTTTGGTGACTTGAAGCTCTAAGCGATACAAGCCAGGCATGCCTTTATTACTGAGTCCGATGGTATACAGAAAACCTGGTTTCGCTGGACCATCTGGAATCAGTCCGCCACCACCCTGCTCTTTGACTGAGACAAAATGTTCTTCTAAGGTATCATTATCGATATAGCTGAAATGAACGTCATAGAATTCCATGCCACCAATTTTCTTCAGCTGCTCTTTGACGCGACGGCGGACCTGCAGTGCATATTCCAGACACAGGCGTACATCTTCTTTGTTAAATTGACCATGTGGGTAGAGCAGCTTCATCAATCCAGAAACCGTCTTGCGAACGGCGATCACATCACGCTGATTCAGGTTGTTGCCGAGCTTAAAGTACTTCTCAATGGCATCCGCAAAACTACGCTTACGCATTTCCCGGAAGAACTCTGCAAGGTAGTCAACAATCAGGCCATAACGGTTGGTGAAGAACTCCGGACGCATTTTTGGAATTTCCCAGCCGGGGATATAAGCATGAAAACGATCAAAGAATGCTGAATCGATCATGGCTTCAGGGAAAGGTGCCAAAAGATGGCTGGTTTTTACCAAGGATTCCACGCTTTGGTTGATGTTACCCACAAAAACCATCGAAGCTGAGGCTTCCATCTGTTCACGACCACGGGCAAAAGATCCCGAGGCCATGTAGTCTTTCATGATCTGTACGCCATCTTTATCCTTAAAGGAAATACCGGCGACTTCATCAAAAGCTACCACATCCCATAAGCCCACCAGACCAATACGGCGGCTACTCATATTATAGAACAGGTTGGCGACAGTCGTTTGCCCACCGGAGACTAAAATACTATTTGGTGAACACTCTTTGTAAATATGGCTTTTCCCGGTACCGCGTGGTCCCAGTTCACAGACGTTATAGTTATTTTCAACGAACGGAACCATACGCGCTAATAGGTGCCATTGCACGTCCTCTTTTAGCGAAGCCGGTTCCATGCCAATCGAACGGATTAAACTCTCGCGCCACTGATCAGTGCTTAACGCTGCTCGTCCATTGAATAGCTCCTCCATATTCATATTGGGCATCTGAATCGGCTTGAGTAAGCTCACGCCAAATGGAGAACTGGTCTGCCCTTCATCAAAGTAGTAGCTGAGTGTGGCGATGACCCAGATACCACCGACCAGCAGCTTTTCATACTCTTTGACGATGCCTGCCGAGATTTCGGCATCTTTGATGCCCAGATTACTAAATGATGCTTCGTATTTGTCTTTACGCTCATTCAGCTTTACGGTCACCCGATCAATGACCTTATAACTGCCCCGTTCACGGACCAGGGATTTCACCTTCTCAGCTTCATCCGGTCGTACGTAGTTCTCAGCCAGTACGGTCTTTACGTTACGTAGTCCCTGTTCAATGATCTCTGGATCATCCGAGGCACAGTACATCCCCAGCAGGTATTCGAGTACATAGACTGGGACATTGGCCCCTTCTTTGATCAGTTTAGTTAGATCCTTACGTACCACCCGCCCGGCAAAGTGTTCATTCAGCAGCTGATCCAGTTCTTTATCGTTAGCAGATTCCATGTAGGCTACGCTCTATCGTTAATTCGTTATCAGAAGAAGTCATCGGTAAATGCCAGATCAATGGTGACCTTATAGCGCTGCATTTCGATATTCAGGTCTTTGTCCTTCAGTACCAGGAAGTAATCTTTCTTACGGTCAAAATCAGTGCCAGACAATGACAATCTGACCTGTTTGACCCGATCGGCAACAGAGTCGGTACTGCTATCAAAGGTCAAGGTTTCTTCACTAGATACTTTGATATCCCCATCATAAATGGCAATCGACAGGGTCACTGGCATGACCAGCTCACTGACAGCTTCGGTTTGCATCAAATCAAACTTCTGGATGTTATTGACCATCTTCAGCGTGGATTTGGTAGAAATGACCTCAACTTTACGCTTGGTCCGCTGTCCAGCCTTTTCACCACGTAGCTGTTTTACCATCAGTACCGGTACCACAATTTCCTGAGGCATGATGCCGCCATGCACGAAACGTGAGCCTCCTACAAAATGGAAACGGTTCGCCCCTTTTGGAATCCAGAAATCAGTCGCAGATAGTGTACCTGCCGTAGCTTGGGTTGAGCCTTTCCATGCTTCCTTGCTCTCTGGTAAACCATGCCCAATCACATAGCGTTTTTTGCTTTTCAATGTATTGGCAGGTTTTTCAGTCAAGCTTGAACGATCCGCAGATTCCAGTTTACTTTGCTGGAACAAGAAGCCATGGTCGGCTGTAATCAACAGGGTAGAAATATTGAAATGCATTAAAATTTTACGGCTAAGTTCAGTCAGCTCTTCAATGGCATGTTCCACCGCCATAAAGGTTTCTGATTCTGTAGAGGCACTGTCTCCCCGAGCATCAATCACGTTGTGATAAACGTAAATCAAATCATGGTCTTTAAGTGCTTCACGACCTTCATCACGCGACCAACCTTTTACCGTTTCAGCGGTAACCGCCAATCCATTATAGGCAGCCAGAATTTTGGATCGTGCTGCAGTCCCTTTGCTGGACTGCCCATCTACTAAAACATCATCCCCTGTGGCCTCTTTGTACTCCAAAGTCTGATGCGGCAACAACGAGGCCATGCCAAGTGTGGTGTAACTTGGCACAACTCCCAGCTGTGAAGACAAGGTCGCTTCAGAATAACGCTTTTCATTGATACGATCACGCAGTTCTACCGCAGCTTCATAACGGAAAGCATCACTGATAATTACCACAATACGGCGTTTCGTTGCAGAATTGAGTAAAGGTCTGACGTGGGTATCGTAGAAGTTCTGCTGATTTGGGATATCTGCCATTTTCCAGACATTCAAGCGTTGCTCAGCTTCAATCCGCTCTCCCCAGTTTCGTGCCAAGTGGTCAATAAACCAGTAGGCATAGCAATTTTCGATTTCTTCATCGAGTTTTTTCAGGATATCAACATGAGCTCGCTGAGAGGCTGCACTGTAATGACGATAGGCCATATCAAAGCGATACAGCTCCTGTTCATAGGCTTTATACAAGGCTTCGCTGGAGTCAAAATAGAAACCGGAATCAAACTGTAGTCGTAAACTGAACAGCTCAATCGCTGCCTGCAACGCTGTATAGACGGTACGGTATTTACGGCGGGTTGCATCGTCCTTATGTTTGGAAGCCCAATAACCATCCAGACGGGTAGAAATAATCGTTCTGAAATGTTCCAGTTCAGCTTTGGTTGCTGCAGGGATATGACTGGCCAAATCAACAATGATCTTTTGTTCAATCACTTCAAAGGTCATGACATCCAGCAGCTGCCCCAGATCAAAGGCCCCGACCCTCTCCTGGATCCGCAGTGCATTCGCCACGGTCTGGGAAAGCGTATCGAAGGTTGGGTAGTATTTAGAACTGTCTCTCCAGCGCGACAAAAAGGCTCTGGCTGTTGCACGGGAGCTGACAGAAGACATTACCAGTTCTTGAGCCCATAGCGGTATATCGCCCAGACTTTCACAGAAACCTGTGCTCATCAAACGGATAAAGAACGTACCGAGCTTGAATGGTACTTCCCCATTCAATTCTTCAACCGATGCTGGATAACCAATTTCCGCCTGTAATGCTGTAACTAAAGCTGGTACGAGTTGGAATTTTTCCAGTTCAGCAAAGGATTCCGGATTTACTTCCAGAGCCAGGTTCTGCTGTACCATTTCATCTGCCAGTGCCAGAACGATATGCATAAGTTCGGCACTGTCAGCCTTGACCACAGCCGCAATCATGGCCATATCCAGATCCTGTTCATCTGCATCAGGCTGGATATAGCGTTTCAATGTACTCAGACGGGCTTTGGCTTTAAGGAATTCTTCACGTTTGGCCAGATGTTCTCTTAGACTCTGCTGCTGTAAGCCAAGCTCATTGAAGATAATCGAGAAACGATCGGCATAGAAGCTACGTGAATACAGCTTGATGTCCAGTAACCAGTCTTTTTCAGTTTCAGGCTCAGCACTTGGGAAATACAGCAAGTATTTACCCTGCTGATCCTCAAGTTCCAGTTTAAGCTTAATCGCAAGGCTGGATTCTTCTGCCATATTCAGAATCTGGACATCATTTAGCTCTAGGGCTTTGATTTCTTCAGTAAATGACTGTTCTGCATCATACCAAAAGACAATTCGATGCTGTTCAGTATAAAAGGCTTGTTCCAGACCTTGCTGAAGTTGACTTAAGTTCATGCAACCACCTCTGCATGATCTAGTGTGGAAGAAAAGCTATTCATCACTTTTCCCCCGTCACAGCTTTCACTTCAGCCAACAAGTCTCCAAACTTGCCGTAGTTCACTTTCACCCCATCATCTAGATCCAGCGAAATACGCTGATCGGCATAATGGCGCAGTTTTTCCTCAAAGCTACTCAGTTCAGCCTGTTGCTTATGCAGATTTTGTAGTTCTTTCTCTTTACGTTTAATTTCAGCAGCGGAATCACTGTTTTCGATTTCACTTTGCAAAGAATTAACCATCGCTGCCATTTTGGAAATCAGCGGCATCACGTATTCGGTACGCATACGTGCCAAAGTACTTTCGTTATAGCGGTGCAAGTACACTAACGCCTGGAAAGCCCCTTGTTTACCACTGCTGAATAACCAGTAGATCGGACGCTTTTTATAGGTTTGCATGTGGTCTTTATAGAATTTGCTGGCTAAGTAACGGCGAATGGTATCTTCAGCGGTTTCATTGGCTTTTTTATCCAAGCTTTCTGCCAGCCACTGCATATTGGTATCCAGTGTGTCTTTACCCCACACTGCAGTTAAGAACTCTCGAATACGATGGGTTGCATCATCTTTAAACCAGTGCATTTCGGTAAGTGGAATAATGCCGTCAGCATCGGCTGGGAATGTTTGATAACGGCTGGCATCAAAGTCTTGATTACCTGCGTGGGCATAAATCAGACCTGGTTCGTCTAAGCTATAACGTCCCATCATGCAGCCAAGGGCATAAGAGACTAAACGCTGGCTGTCTTTTTCACGGTCAGCACGGTTTAAAGTGATTTGCGCATCAGGCACGTCTGGTGTCAGTTCATCCTGTAAACCGTAAGCGTCAATAAACAGCTTATTGTTTTCTTCTTCCAGACGTTTCATTTTAGCAACGGCGTCAGTATTTTGCTGTTGCCATGTATTAAAGGCTTGTTCTAAAGTTGGCTGCTGAGTACGAATGATTGGGTTTTCAGTAAAATTCCATGAGATTTCGTAAACGTCCCAGTCCTTTTTAGCTATATCAATAAGTTTTAAAATATTCTTAGAATTATCAACTTTATTTAAAAATGGTAACTGTTTAAAATTTCCGACTTGAAACGAAATTGTTGGGTTCAAAATAGGCATTAAATAACTTACTAAATTTGTATTTAAAATACCTAAGGTTGAGAGATAAGAATCATCATTAAAAAATGCGGATTGCCCTTTAACATCATGAATAAATCCTTTTGGAAAATATCTAAAAGCATTCATCGACGAAGTAATATCCGACCAACTTACTGAAGGTTTAAAATAATAATCAGTATTTTGTGGTCTAGAACGCTGTTTGCCATTTTCATCTACATTATCACGAATTTCTAAACCATCCTGCTCCCAATTTACTACGTAGTCTTGATTACCATACCATCTTCTGAAATCACCACCTTTATTATAAGGAAACCATTTTTTACAAGATAAAGATGCTTCTTGACGACTTTTCATACCAAAACCTAATTTAGTATGAGAAACCTCATGCCATAAACGTAAAAATTTATTATTATCACCTGTTTGTAAACCAACAACAGCTTCCGTAACATCTCCTAAGGTAGAGCACTCTTTAAAAAGATTTCTTACTTTTTTGCTAATCCAATACGCAATTGGACTTCCATTGATATTATTAAAATCTTTAGGCTTTGTTTCAAAGTACCACTTACATTTTTTATTACTTATTGCCTCCAAAGCTTTGGGACCTTGGTTATCTGCACCCTTAAAATCACATAATCGAATGTATGAACCTAAGTAGTCGTTAATATTTTGTTTTGCTAAAGTAAAAGTACATATTGGTACAGTAGCTCCATCAAATCCTGAATATTCAAGCTGTATTAAACTAGAAATTGTTGCTTCGTTAATTAAATGTTTCCTTAGATTTTCATAAGTAGATAAGAACATCCAAACCATTGGGGACATAAAACCTAATTGACCATTAGGTTTCGTGAAATATAAATCTCTCATCATAAAAGCTGAGAATAAATCTTTTTCATAGCCTAGATAATTTTTCTTTAAATAGGTTTTAAGATTTGGATTTAAGTACTTGTTGCCCATATACGGCGGATTCGCAATCACTGCATCATATTGTTTTGCGAGTAATTTAGCTTGCTGGACTAAAGGTAACAGTTCTTGTGCTGACTGCTGACTAAAAATATCCCCTGACGCTAATGCAGTATTCAGCTTACTTTCTAATTCAGGTAGCTTTTGAGCGAATGTTGCTGGTACCTGAATCAAAGAACCAAAGGTCGAAGCATATTCAAATAGGTCCAACAGTTCTTTTAAATCGGTCTGTGCAATACCAGTACTTGCCAAATCCTGACTAAACGCCTCCAAACGTTCAGGCTGACTGTCCTGTAACGCAATAATATTCAGCTTTGGTGGATTGCTAAATAAACGGCGGTCATCCTCACGTGCTTTCATTAACAATGCAAAACTAGCGAGCTGTGCGGCACGAGTATCAATATCAATGCCGTACAGGTTATTTTCCAGAATCAAGCGTGGAATATCCCGGCTACGGTAACCACGTTCCAAATAAATCGCTTTGAGGCAGTCATAAGCTTCCACCAGAATATGCCCCGAACCACAGGCCGGATCCAGCACGGTAATGCTTTCAGGGTTTAAAGTATCGCCATCTTCACTGATCCGCACATCAATCAGCTGTTTTAGCTGTGCATTAACTTCGTCGTTTTGCTCAGCCGGCTGAATATAGTATTCCCACTCACTGGCAAGCGTACTGTAAGGCTGTGCCATCATCCACAAACGGCCGACACTGTTTTGCACCAGATATTTTACAATCCAGTTTGGGGTGAATAACTGTGTCGCTGCAGGAATGTCCTCACTTTTAACAACCTTACCAATCACCTGGTCTTTCTTTTCAGAAATATAGAACTGATACAACCAGCCAATAATCTGCACATCCGACCAGTCTTCTTCTGGAATGCTGCTGACCAGATCACGGATCAAGGAATCGGTTTTTGTGAGGTTATCCGGTAATAACAGTTCAGATTCATCAGAAACCTGTTCAAACAGGAGTGGCATGACCTGATTCAACGCATGACACTGCGCCAGTAATAGCTCCCGATACAGCTCTTCGTCTTTATTGCCATCCAGCTTTAACTCAGCCACACGACTGGCATTTAAACCCGGTAGGTCAATATCCAAACATTCTTCCAGAAGCTGTGGCAAGCCTGCACTACCATCGGCACTACTCAGTACACGGCGACCATGATCCAGTAAGCCTTTGCATTCCATGTAACGAATGGCACAGAGACGGTTAAACCAACTATAAGCGATATAATCAATCGTCTGCTCAAAACTGCTGGTTTGAATGCGTTTGATCAGCTTGTCACGTGGTTTCATGACTGATAGCGGAAAAACCTGATCGCCAATCAGCAGCAAGTCGCCTTTCTGTTCAGCCGGTGAAATGCGGTCTGCGGTGATGCCGTATTTGGCGGCCTGCTTGCGCATGGCTGCGATAAAATCGTTACGTGCTTGCGGTGCGTATTTTTTAATATTGCTGGTGTTCATAGTTCAACCTTTAATTAATGACTGATGCTGATATCCCTAAGCCCTGTTAGCGGATACGCACACGCTTTTTGTCACTCACAATTTTTTTCAGTTCAGCTTTGAGTGCATCTACAAACTGATCCACTGACTCTTCTGTTTCCAGATAGACACTGCTGGAGGTTTTGCTGTAAATGCTAGCGACATCAACTTCTACCACTGGTTTCGGTGGCACTACGGCTGTCGCAGGCTGTACCGGACTCGCAGCAGGTGTTGATGTAACTGGGCTGGAGGTGGTTGCAGTGTTGGTTACACTCTCGGCTTTGCGCTGAGCCAGTTGTGCCGCTTTGGCCTGACGCTGGATTTCCGCCTGAACTTCTCGCTCCAACTCATACAAGGCTTCATCAAAATGCTCGACGCTGGTTTGGGTTTGCAGCATATAGATGGTGGACAGGCTAGTTTCCACTTCAATATCCGTTTTCAGCAGTTGTAGTGGGCGTAATAGCTTGTTACTCAGCTCAGCGCTAGCGATGCCACTGTTTTTAATCTCGGCTTCCAACTGCTTGATCTTGTCATCAATGTGTTCTATCGCCTGATTGCGCTTCTCAGTCAGCAAGCGTTGATTGACGCTTTCCACTGTGCGAACCAAATCAGCCACTTTATTTAACAGGCCATAGGGCGATTCAAGGGTGGCAATACGGTGTAATTCGGAGAGGGCTTTTTTTGCCACCTCATCACTGCCCAGCGCCTGTTTGTTTTTCTCAAAATGACGTAAGGCCTGTTGCAGTTGCTGCCAGCTCGGCATTTGGTTAGTGAAGAACTCATGAATATCACGATAGTCTTCTTCCAGATCCAGATAGTCGTCCTTGTTCTCGACCACGGCCTTAAAGAAATCGAAGCTGTCGCTATTGGTCAGCAGACGTTCCAAAGTGAGAATCGACTTTTCAATCACTTTCTTGCCCGGGAACTGCCCAACATCAGTTTTACTCTTATACGACTTAAAGTTGGCTAACCAGTTTTTAAAATGTTGGGTATAGAATTCAAACAGCTCTTTTTCTGTCGCTGGTCCCATAGCCGAGAATAGGTCTTGGGTGAGTTGGCGTGCCTGTTTCAACACCTGATCATCAGTCTGGCGTTTTTTAATGATCGACACATCACGGCGACGACGGCTGTTTTGTAAAGGCTCAAAGGCCTCTTTCAACTGTAAGCTGCCGCCATTTAACTGCAGAGAAATCCGCCCCATCGCAGCCAGCTGACCTACCAGCAGTAAAATCTCGGCATCTGGCCAGCCATAAGGGCGTTTGGCAAAACGATCTATCACATCCGAGACCAGAATACGCTCTGTACCAGTGGCCCGTAGTGCAATGTACTGCTCTACTTCCTGTAGGGCTTTCGGATTGCTTTGACCGCCATCCAGAGACAATCCGAGTTGCGCCATATCATCCACAGTCAAGACGGCGTTCAGTTCACGCCAGGCATCCTGCTGATAGACCTGCAAATAGCTCAGTTTGGTATAAGTGTTTTCCAGCAGATAACGACAAGCCTCATCCAGCTTGGTGGTTGGACTTGAAGATGAAAGTTGTAGATGTTGACCCAAGGCATAACTTTCCGCGTCCAGCAACATTTCTTCGACCCGGGCACGCAGACGTTTTTTACGCTCCTGATTCTCACGGCCACGGTCTGCCAGGATACGGGTGATATCGGATTGGGTACCATCATCATTTAACCGAATAAATTTATTGGTTTTCAGCCAGGTGCGCAGTTCATTAAAGAACTGTTTATCGTCTGCCAGTTTAAACAGTATCTGCCCTTCGGCCTCGGCGCTCTTACCAATACAGAAAGCTTCTGTGTAGAGGTTATATTCCGTATCCAGTGGAGAAATGATTTCAACTTTCAAATCGCTCTCATACTTGCCATCCAGGCTATGACCATCCAGAAAACGACCAATCTGATAGTCCATCTTGTTGGCTTGATGGCGGTATTTGTTCTGATCGCGCAGTAAATCTTTAAAGATCAGATTGGCTAACTCTTTATTTTCTTCTGAAGCTGCTAAGTCAGTGGCTTTAATTTTTCGAGTGATATCCCGCTCTTCATTAGTCAGGAACAGGAACTCATCGCCATTACGAGTAATCAGGCTCTCTTTTTCCAGACGCTGCAGGCTCTCTTCAATCCGCTTGCGCAATGCCAGCTTATCTTCATCAATTTTCTCAATCGACAAAGTCACCAGGTTATCCAGTGTACCTTTGATGATATCGACATAGCGGATCATGAACAGGGTACGCAGCATCTGCACATCAAAACCATCCAGGGTCTTATTCTGCCCTGCCTGGTCGATGGTACGCTTCACTGCTGTATCCAGAAATCCTTCCACTGAAGTATAGAAGCGGTGGAAAGGAACCAGGGCACCGACTTCATCTGTGGCAATCGCGTTCGCGGCCATCTGAAACGCATCCAACATGGACCGTTCACCATAGGCCAGGTGTGCACCGGTCGCACCGACCTTACGGATTTCTTCAAAAACTTTTTGCACCAGCTGGAAATGGTACGGCGCAAAAGGATAATTATGGATAAAGCTGTCTGGCCCCTCATAGTTCTTGAGTGTTGGGCCTGAACGGTCAAAGGTAATCTGGTTTTTTAAGATATCGCCCTTTTGCTCAAACACCGATCTGAGCAATGCTTCAGCTTCTGGGGTTTTTCGTAATAAACGTTTCTGGATGACTTCATCGGTATTGGAACTGGACAGTGATAAACGGGTTTTAAAACGTCCAGCAATCTTGGAGAAATCATTGGCTTTGGAAGAAGACATCTCACCTAAAACAGCATCGATGTCTGCCTGTGAGGTCACGATAATCCAAGCGCGGCCTTTACAGATCGTACCCAGGTTTTCAGTAATGGTTTGCAGGGTCAGCATCAAGCGGGTATCGCTGCCAATAAACTGCCCCACTTCATCCACTAGGAACAACATGCGTTGCTGTGGTCCTTTGCTGTCCAGGTATTCTTTCACCCACTGACAGAAATTTTCAACCGAAACACTAAAGGTCTGCTCAGAATCCTCAAACCATTTATGCGCTGCTTCTGCTGATAGATTCAGTGCCTGAGAAATCGCAGTTTCGACATCATCCTGATAGAACTGGTAGCCATCACGCTCCTCTAGCCAGGACATGCCGCTGGATTCTTCAAACGCCTGTTTAAAGCGTTCATAGACGCCTTTCTGACTCAGGTGACGTTCCATATGCGCAATATGTGGATGGTCAGCACTAAAACCCTGATACTCGTTAAACACACGTAAAAACACATTCAGGATCGGATTGCCATCGTCATTGGAACTGGCTTTACTGTCGATGTTAAACAGGATGACATCGGCATGATGGCTGACCGCCTTGCCAATATCGGCACGGATAAATGCATCGCGGATTTTAGTTTCATCAAAGAATTCTGCAGCACTGCGTTCGTTACCTTCCGCATCGCGTGCCACTTTATTGGCCAGAATATACGACAAGGTTTTTAGAAAGTGGGATTTACCTGAACCAAAGAAGCCTGAAATCCATACGCCGACACGGTTAGCAATCGAAGGATCGCTCAGGTCTGTGCCATAAGACTGGAAAAAGTCCCGAAAATGCTTTTCCAGTTCATTGGTGACCACATACTCATCGAGTTCCTGACAAACCGTTGCATCATCATCTTGATCTGCCTTTACAACCCCGTTAATTGCGCGATCAAGTGGCTTATAAAAAAGTTCTTTAATATTCATATCAATTAATTTCCTGATTTTTATCTATTTTATGTGCCGTGTTATGGCACTAATTTGAATGCTCTGTAATAGTTATTGCTTGGAATTTTTCCAAATAAACTCATGCTTTGACCGTCGTAATAACCTGGGTAAAACAACACCACTGGCTTATGCCCCAGTAACGAATGCAAACTGTTTAATAAGTGATGGGCACGTAACAGTGGCCAAACCGACCCTACCCCAGTCATCAACACAATATCTTGTGCATTGGTGGCATATTTACTCACCAGATAGGGCGCGAACTTATCCATATGCAGTGGGCCTTTCAGCGCTTTGAGCAGCGCCTCATCGCCTTTGGCTTTTTGCATTTGAATGGCTTTATCGATGAAGTTGCGCTCAGCCAGATAATCCACCACGGCTTGCAGCAGGTTGATATTCACCACCTTCAGCTGACTGTGTTTTTTCTCCAGCATCCCGTCTAGAAAATGCAGATATTCGCGCACTTTCAACTCATCTTCAGGTGCATAATCAAAAATCCAGAAGCCAATTTCATTGCCCAATCCTTGACCGGTGAGAAACTCGGTGGAAAGAATTCGCTCTGGAATCTGGTTCAGACGCTCATGTATTGTTTGACTCATTGCTGCCCCTCTACAACTACCGCGTCCATAGCGACACTTCCATAGATCTTTTAATGCGTTGTTTATAATGTTCTTCCAACAGGCTACGCAGCTCTGCTCTGACGATCACACGCTGCAACTCCAGCTTACGGGTACTTTTTAAGTAACCGGCTTCTGCCAGCATGCGAAACACCACCTGCCCCATTTTTTTCTTGCTGGACTCTTTCCAATCACAGATATCCGGATCACGTTGTGAGCGCTCATCCAGAAAGTCTGACCAGATATAACTGTCCAAGTGTTGCGCCTGAGAGATATAGGCATCCCTCATCACTGTTTCCATAAACTCAAGCAGCAACAGGTTGCGTTCCAATGCGCCACAAAAAGCCACCTGGGTCGCCAGCTCATCATCCCCATCACGTAGTGCTTTCCAGAAATCAGGCTCCAAGCGCTCCAGACGCTTACGAATAGCGGTGGCATTGCGTTGAGCTGAAGCAGGCGTTCTTTTTTGCAGAATATTGTCCACCTGAATCGCCTGATGCCATTGTTCTGGAGTCGCCTCACGCAATAACAGATCCGCGATTAACCGACTTTCACGCACCATCAGTGAACCACCAATCAGGTCACTGTCATAATGAAATTGTTCTAACATGGCCAATCTCCTATGAGGCCTGATCAAACAGATAAGACGACAGTTTTTCGATATCTGAACGTTGTAGTACCAAGGGATATTTCAAGGCATCATCTGCTTCAGCCAGCGTGATCGCAGCCTGATATCGCTGCAAGGTATAGTGAGCCAGGGCTTTTTTGACCGGAATCTGTAATCTGCCATCAGGCATGCCGAAGTCTTTTTCGACCAGCGCTTTTTGAGCTTCATTCAATTTTGGATTAGGGATCAGCGTCAGTACAATTTCTTCATGCCATTGCTGATCCTGAGCAGGGTCTACTGACTCAATCGCCACCACAACAGGTGTGCGATCAATTCTGGAGAGTAAAAAGTCCTTAAACTGCTTGCTCTGATGGCAATAGGCACGGACATGCCAGCGAAAACCGGTATACACCAGGGTGTGTGGGGAAATGATGCGTTCATGCCACTGCGGATTCTGCATCGAGGCATAAATCATTTTTAAAGTACTTTGGTTGCGGCAGGCACGCAAAACTTCCCGAATCACTTCAGGACGTACACTGCGATCAGGTAATTGAACTGCTGCAAGATTCGGTTCTGGCATCGCAATCAGGGCATGCGATTCACTAACCAAACCTGACAGCATATTAAGATATTCATTGATGTGCGCTGTAGTCAGTACAGGCTGGAAGCTGGCCTTAGGCACATAACCCTTGACGGAGGGGTCATGAATCAAGGCATCTGGGTTATACAGCGTATTGTAACGCTTGATATCCGCAGAAGCCTGCTGTCGACTCAGTCCAAACCAACTCATCAAACGATTGGTAACCAAACGACCTTCCCAGTATGCAAGGAGTTCAATGGCTCTCATTCTAAGAAGGACTTCATGCTTATCTGTCGTCATATACCAATCAGTCAATAAATAGCAGCTTTAAGATTACCCTACAGCAAATATACAGTAAACATTTTTGACGGTATTTAAAGGTAGTATTGCAATCATCAGATAAAAAATATACTAGTATCCTGATGATAGCCGTCAAAGTAAGATCTCTAGCAGATCATGGATCCTGGTGTAGAGCGTAAATTGAGCTAAATTTTAGAATGAGAGCAATATGGGTTTTAGATTTCGTAAAAGTATTAAATTATTCCCGGGTTTTAAAATTAATCTGACCCATAAAGGCATCAGCAGTGCCAGCATTGGCAAACCTGGTGCTTCTCTAAATATTGGGAAAAAAGGTACGCGAACCAGTGTCGGTATTCCAGGTACGGGACTATCTTACTCTAAACACCAGCCTTACTCTAAAAAAACCCGTGTTCCACAACCGACATCGCTAGAACACACGGAATATAATCCTCAGAATTTAGAACAACCGAAGACAAAGATCTGGCCTTGGATTATTTTTGGAATATTGTGTTTTATGGTGGGTGCCGTCATTTTTTAGCAAGAACAGCACTGTATTTTGATCAAAAAAAATGCCCAGATGGATGAATGGGCAAACTAAGGAATTAATATCCTTCAGAAACTCCAGCGCAATTCTCGCTACTTTCAGTAAGCGACTCTGGCTCAATCATGATAGTCTGACTCAATCGAATCGAGGTAAATCGATCCATCACAATTGGAGCAGAAATTATGCTTGAATACATTCTTGAATGATGCTGAAAAGTCTTTGAGTTTTAATTAATAAATAAGAGTATCCATGTCTACCCTCAACTTTACTTATTTTCAGATAGCAACCAATCGAGAGCACTCATTTTTACAATACCATTATAATTCGCTTCAGTCCCTATCGTGTCTAAGGTAAGCAAATACTTGGGATACGAATCAGAAATTTTCTGTAATGGACGTAACTCTCGGCTGAGTGTCTCCTCATTGAGCGTTTCTAATGCCACCTGATAATAAGTTAAATTCTGTAAAGTATCGACAGCAACAAAATCAATTTCATATTCATCAACCCGCCCTACATAGACCGTATAACCTCGTCTGACAAGCTCAAGATAAATCACATTTTCTAGGATATGACCTTGATCAGCATTAGCATCAGGCAACATAATCCGGCGCAATCCGACATCAACTAAATAGTATTTTTCAGAGGATTGTAATAACTCACGCCCGCGTACTTTAAACTGTGCGGCACTATAAAATAGCAAACTGTCCTGTAAGCCCTGAATATAGCGTTTTACTGTTTCAAATGAAATCTTAACCCCACTTGAAACAAAGGTATTTTTAATTTTATTGATGGAAATAGGTGAGCCTGTCACGCTTGCCAAATATCTTGCGACACGCTCGAGAGAGTTAATATCGGCAGTATTCAAACGGGGAATAACATCTTTAAACATTACACTGGCATAGACCGCTTGCAAGTAATCATAGGTTTCCTGCTGGCTAGTCATGGCAAGCGTATAAGGGAAACTACTGCGCGTATACATGGCATACAAATCACGATTGGATAATTGTTGGATGATCGGATTATTTTCAATATGCCACTGTTTAAATTCTTGGAATGAAAGGGGTAAAACATGTTGCTCTATATAGCGTCCTGTAAGTAAAGTCGCAAGTTCTCCACTTAGAAAGAATGCATTTGAGCCTGTAATATATAAATCGATATAATCCCGAACATATAAAGAGTCGACTACTTTCTCAAAATTTGTAACATGTTGTATTTCATCTAAAAAAACATAGTTTTTTTTACTTTTATCAACTTTGGACAATACATAATCATGTAGTTTACGGTAATCGGTGAGTTCTTCAAATTCCATAAATTCGAAGTTGATGGCAATGATGTTTTCGGCTTGTACACCCTGTGCTTTTAGGTCTTGTTGAAACATCGCCAATAAGGTGGATTTTCCAGAGCGACGCACACCTGAAAGTACTTTAATGACATCACGGTCTTGCCATGTATTCAGAAATTTTAAGTAGCCATCACGTCGAATATTAGCGCTTCTCATTATTTACACTTAGAATCTAAAGTTTTAATAAATTCTATCAAATTTTAGAATGTATATGTAAATATATTTAGTTTTAAGAAAAGTTTAAAGGTTAAGTGAAACATTCAAAGCTGCTGTAGAAGCATGTAAACATGCAGATCTGATCAAAATCCAAATTCTGTCTTTTTGATTATTTTCCATGTCATGTTATTTCATTGATGCTACGAGTTAACTGCTATATAAATTAAGTGAAAAGTAAATGGAACTAAGATGTTAACTAGAGTGGAACGGCTTTGTTGCACAAAGATTTGAAAGGCAAAGCGCCCCTAATTGAGCCAAATTTAAGGCGTAACTTGGGTAAGTGGTCGACCTAATTCCGTAAATCTGTTGAGGACTGCTACACGTGCATGAACCTCATTGACTTGGCTATCAAAGCTCCTTGCACTGAGTTTATCTCTTAATAATTTGATGCAGTGCATTTTAGTCTCAACCAAACTTCGGCGATGATAGCCTGACCATTTTTTCCATAGTGTCCTACCTAAACGTTTAATTGTTCGAAGTAATTCATTTCGCTCTAGCGAGCTACTCTTTGTATCTTTCCATGGTTTCGCATT
>NZ_JBPKBJ010000044.1:0-29132 GCF_051390655.1 Acinetobacter sp. P1(2025) | reverse complement strand
AAATGGGTAATGTACAAGTTGCTGTAGAAGCATGTTTAGTTCGTCTGATCACAGATACTTTATAAACTATTTTAATACTTTTTTGAATCCGTCAATGCGTAAGTCCTATATTAGTAAGTATATTGCTACTTACAGGTTGTCAGTTGCCTGATCAGAAAACACATCAGCAGCAAGAAATTTGCAAATCTCTCGCTGAAGGTTATTTGAAAATTCAAAACCGACAAGGTTATGAGCTATGGAAGCTAAAAAATCATAACCCTCAAACCAAAACAGATACGGTAGAGTTGACCTATAAAAAACCCAATGAAAATGGTGTGGTCGTAAGCGCATCATTATTACCAACAGTTGTTTTGGAATGTACACGCAAAGAGCAACAGATTGTCTTGTCTATCCCTCAAACAACAGGAGAATCTATTCCTGTTCTCGAAGTTCAAGTTCCACCCACGTCTACTGACACACAGAAAAACCTTGGCTTAGTTGCTCAGACAAAAATTCAATAAAGAGACGAACACGTTTGGCTAAATGCTCTTGTTGGTAATAAACAGCATGGATGCTTTGATAAGAGTGCTCAATTTGGTCTTCAAATAATGCGACCAAACGTCCTTCGTTTAAATCTTGCCAGATTTCAAACTCAGATAATCGTGCAATTCCCTGTCCTCGTAGACACAATTGCCGTACTGTCTCCCCACTAGATGCTTTGATTTTGGCTTGTGCAAAGAAGTATTCATCATCTACTTTAATCGGCCACTGATTAATATGAATCGGGCGTGTGAAGCCAATTAAATCATGCTGTAACAATTGTTTTGCTTGCGTCGGTGTCCCCATCCGTTTTAAGTAATGTGGACTTGCCACAATATACAAGCGACTTTTACATACCAATTTTGCATGAAGACTTGAATCATGTAATTCACCAAAGCGAAATGCGACATCAGTTTTATGCTCTAGTAAATCAATCACTTGATCATTACTGTTTAATTCAATTTCAATATTCGGATAGCGCTGCCGAAATACACGCATCAAAGGAGCAATCACATGCAAGATAAATGGCGCGGCCGAATCAACACGAATCAAACCAGATGTATCTTGATCTGCACGCTGCAAAGCTTCTTCGGCTGCACTCAAATCATTTAAAATCTTTCGGGCATGCGCTAAGAACTGCTGACCTTCTTGAGTGAGTTTTAATTTTCGCGTGGTGCGTTCCAGCAATGTCACTTCAAGCTTAGACTCTAAACGACTCAAAGAACGACTCAAGCCAGATGCTGTTTGACCTAATCGCTCAGCAGCTGCAATAAATGAACCTGTATCAACAATCGTTATAAAGGCGAGCAATTCCTCAATACTTGATTTCATCATCACCCCCTATTGTTGATATTCAGTCAACTATATTTTGCAAATTCATCTATTTTTTAGCAACAATAATCATCGCAAAATTGCCTTCATCAACAAATTAGACTCTTTTGAGTTAAAAAATTAGGTGAAGAATATGCAAATCCCTCAATTTGGTTTAGGTACTTATCGTTTAAATGATCAAATCCTGATTGATTCAGTCAAAACCGCCTTAGATGTCGGCTATCGCGCTATTGATACAGCACAAATTTATGAGAATGAAGCAGCAGTAGGACAGGCTATCCGTGAAAGTGGGATTGCTCGCCAAGATTTATTCTTAACTACAAAAATATGGATCAATAACTTTTCTGAGCAACGCCTGATCCCAAGCCTAAAAGAAAGTTTGCAAAAAATAGGCACTGAAGCAGTTGATCTGACCTTAATCCATTGGCCAGCACCATCGCAAGGGACAGATATCACAGAAGTGATGCAATTATTATTAGAAGCCAAACAACAAGGCTTAAGCAAACTCATTGGGATTTCAAATTTCAATATTGCACTTACTCAACAAGCGATTGATAGCATTGGCACAGAACATATTGCCACCAATCAAATCGAACTAAGCCCTTATTTGCAAAATCAAAACTTGGCAAATTACCTGACACAACAACAGATTGATGTGACCTCTTATATGACTCTTGCTTACGGGAAAGTGCTCAAAGACCCAACTTTGCTTGAGATTGCAGCACAACATCAGGCTACTTCAGCACAAGTTGCTTTAGCTTGGGCATTACAAAAGGGTTATGCGGTTATTCCATCATCAACCAAACGTGAGAACCTGATCAGCAACTTGAAAGCACAAGAATTAAAACTAAGCGAACAAGAAATGCAGCTGATTGCGGAACTGGATCGTAATGGTCGTGAAATTGACCCACCTGAACTTGCACCAGTATGGGATAAATAAACATGAAGCAGCGCATCAATCTTCCTTTGCTCGCATTAGCTATTGGTGCGTTTGCCATTGGAACCACTGAATTCTCGCCTATGGGCTTATTGCCGAACATTGCTCATGATCTTGGTGTTTCGATTCCAAGTGCAGGTATGTTGATTACAGGTTATGCCTTGGGGGTGATGCTAGGTGCCCCAATCGTCACTTTATGGTTCGGTGGTTTTGCTCGTCGCAATGCTTTAATTTTTCTGATGGCCATTTTTACCATAGGCAACTTAATTGCGGCATTTGCACCAAATTATATGAGTCTGATGGGCGCACGCTTGATTACCAGTCTCAATCACGGTGCTTTTTTCGGGATTGGCTCAGTCGTCGCTGCGAGTGTCGTACCTGCACATAAACAAGCCAGTGCTGTAGCTACCATGTTCATGGGACTAACAATTGCCAATATTGGTGGCGTTCCTTTAGCGACATGGGTAGGACAAACAATTGGCTGGCGGATGTCTTTTCTTGCGATTGCGGTGTTGGGTGTAGTAACGATGTTTTCTCTATGGAAAGCACTGCCTGTGGGTGCTGTTGGAAAAAAACCCGACGTTAAAATGGAATTAAAAGTTCTCTCTCGGCTCCCTGTGATTTTGGCACTTCTTACCACTGTGTTCGGTGCCTCCGCAATGTTTACCCTTTACACCTATATCGCCCCGAGTTTAGTTGCTTTCAATCACGCCTCACCGATGTTTATCACCATGATGTTAGTTTTGATTGGGGTTGGCTTTTCGATTGGAAACCATCTAGGTGGCAAGCTTGCAGATCGATCTATTGATAAGACGTTAATTGGCTTCTTCATCGCCTTGATTGTATTGATGGCCGTTTTCCCTCTGCTGGCTCAAACCCAAGTCGGAGCAGCTGTTGGGCTTGTTCTATGGGGCGCGGCAGCATTTGCAATTGTGCCATCACTGCAAATGCGGGTTATGTCGGTAGCACATGAAGCATCTGGTCTCGCTTCCTCTGTAAATATCGGAGCATTTAACTTAGGCAATGCAGTTGGTGCGGCGGCTGGAGGAGCTGTTTTAAGTCTAGGTCTGAGCTATGCCTCAGTATCAATGATCGGAGCAGCTCTTGCAGCGATTGGATTACTTTTGGTGTTTATCCAAATCTTTCTCGCATCTCGATCTAAGCTTAACTATCAGCACTGCACCCAAATCTAGAACATAAAAAAGCCTGATTGAATCAGGCTTTTTTATTACTTCAGTACATCTGGTAATTTCGGTTGTGCATACAAAGGATTATTCACTTCCTTTTTCATTTTCATCAGCATTTGATAGGGTTGTTGCTGTACAAACATATTCACAAAACTAAGCGGAATTGCACCAGCTGGATCTGCATAACCTGTTGTTGATACTTTGACTTTATTATTTGCTAACTTTTGAAAAGTCCAATCACCCTCATAGCGGGTTAAACGAATCACATCAGGCTGTTCAGGATAGTTATTTTTAATGGCATTGTTTTTAATACTAATACTGCCATCCGCATTTTTACTCATTTTCCCTTTAATCACCACATCGCGATCTTTTAATGGAAAAGGAAAATCAAGCACCATATATAACGTGAACTCGCCCTTCTTCTCATCTCGAGATAATAGTTGAGCCTTACCCACATAAGGAACCCATTGTGGGGTGCGTTCAACATCTAGAACTACGGCTACAGCCCGTTCTAATGGCACATCAAAAGTTGTTTCTGCTTTATATTGGAATACTGGATTATTTTCAGTTTGATATGTCCAAACTTTAATATTATTTCGGTGCAAACTGAGTTTCGGAGCTTCTGCGGCACTGACGACCAAACTCGTCGCACTTAGCAGCGTAGCAAGAACAATATATTTTTTATTCATGTCATGCTCAATTGTTGTAATGAGGTTTGGAGCTTATCGTGCTTTTTGGGATTTATTGAAAGCGCAATAAGCTCTTTTTATAGTGCAAAAAGAGAACTTTTTATACTTGAATATCGTTAAAGCCTAAGACATCTTTCATGTCATATTTACGAGCTTCACGCCCTACAACCCATGCTGCTGCACGTACTGCACCCGAAGCGAAGTTCATACGGTTTGTCGCTTTGTGCGTCACTTCAACACGTTCACCTTCACCGATAAACATAACGGTATGCTCACCCACAATATCGCCACCACGAATGGTTTCAAAACCGATAGTTTGACGATCACGTGGACCCGTATAGCCTTCGCGGCCATAGACTGCAACTTCTTTTAAGTTACGACCTAAGGTATCAGCGATTGCTTCACCCATCATAAATGCTGTGCCAGACGGTGCATCTACTTTATGACGGTGATGTGCTTCAATGATTTCGATATCGACCGTATCACCAAATACTTTTGCTGCAAGTTCCAAAAGTTTGATTGATACATTTACACCTACAGAATAGTTTGCAGCATAAACAACTGGGGTTTGAGTTGCTGATTCATCTAAGAATGCTTTTTGTTCCTCAGACATTCCCGTCGTTCCAATCACCATCGCTACACCAGCTTCACGACAAAGCTTTAAGTGTTGTTCTGTTGCGGCTGGTGCAGTGAAATCAATCACCACGTCACAATCTTTTAATACTTCAGCTAAACTGCCAACGATCTTTACGCCCAAACTTCCAACGCCTGCAAGCTCACCTGCATCTGCGCCGACTAAACTGCTTTCAGGGCGTTCTACTGCTGCTGCAAGTTGATAGCCTGCCTCTTGTACAGCCTGAATCAGAATACGGCCCATGCGTCCGCCAGCACCTAAGATCCCAATGCGTGGAGAAGTTGACATAATGTTTCCCAGTCTTTTATTTAAACAATTTCGCTACTATAGCAAATGAATGGCATCTATACATCTATAAAGTATTACTTATCATAGACTTAAATCCCCCTAACACCTCTTTAAAAATAGAGGGTAAATTTCTGCTAATTCAGTATGTTATAGGATAGACAATGCTCCCTCATTTGAAAAATGAAGGTTGCTGAGGATTTAAAATTTCCCATAAAAAAACCTGCCGAAGCAGGTTTTTTTATTGATGCCTATTAATCAAAGAGGCGATCAAAGAATGATTTTTTCTTTGGAGACGATGCATGACCATCACCATCTAAAGAGGCTTGTAATTCTTTAAGTAACTCGCGTTGACGGCTGGTTAAATTTACTGGGGTTTCTACAACGATGCGGCAAAGTAAATCACCCACCATACTACTACGTACAGGGCGAACACCTTTGCCACGTAAGCGGAATAATTTACCCGTTTGAGTTCCCTCCGGAATCTTCAAACTCACACGACCGTCCAAGGTTGGGATTTCAATTTCTTTACCCAAAGCGGCATCCGCGATACTAACTGGCACATCCATATATAGATCAGCGCCATCACGTTGGAAAATTTCATGCTCGCGCACAACCACTTCAACGTATAAATCACCTGATTGACCATCACGAATCGCTTCGCCTTTACCTGTTAAGCGAACACGATCACCGTTGTCCACACCCGCAGGGATGGTAACTTCAAGTGTTTGTTGACGATCTGCAACACCAGAGCCATGACAAGTATTACATGGATTTTTAATAATTTTGCCTTGACCACGACAGGTGCTACAAGTTTGCTGCACAGAGAAGAAACCCTGTTGCATACGAACTTGACCTGAACCATGACAAGTGCGACATGTTTCGACATCGTTTGGATTTTTAGATCCTTTACCATCACAAGTTTCACATGGTGCAGGAGCAGTAAAAGTAATGGTTTTTTTAACGCCTTTAACTGCTTCTTCTAAGGTCAATTCCATCACATAGCGGAGGTCTGAACCGCGGCGTTGGCGTTGCTGCTGGCGACCGCCACCAAATGCACCACCAAAAATATCACCAAATTGGCTGAAAATATCTTCGGCACTAAAACCGCCACCGAAGCCACCGCCACCACCAAAACCGCCTTCAAATGCACTATGCCCAGCACGGTCATACATACTGCGCTTTTCACTGTCAGACAGGATTTCATAGGCTTCTGATGCTTCTTTGAATTTTTCTTCAGCTTCAGCGTTGTCAGGGTTACGGTCAGGGTGATACTTCATCGCCAACTTACGATAGGCTTTTTTGATCTCATCATCACCTGCGGTTTTCGAAACGCCTAAAACCTCATAATAATCACGTTTAGCCATGGTTGGCGATGCTCCTCACGGAATTTATTAAATCTCTACGAATAAATAGGCTCTGTTGATCTTATTTTTGAGATCAACAGAGCCTAGATAGGGGCTATATTACAAATTTACAAGGTCTAAGTTAATAAAAAAGCAGCTTTATTAGAAAACTGCTTTATTTTTTAAATACTTAGAAAGTCCTTTCAGCCAAGCATTCAACAAGAATAACCAAGCAATTGAACTAAATACGACACCTGCGACTGTTGTAGCAGTCACCCAAATTGCACTGTCCCATGCAAAAAAGAACAATGGGATAAACCACAAAGAGGCAAAAAAAGCCATCATAATAAATAACAGCACATTACGCATGATCCATAGGGCATGCGCATGAATCCAAACTTCGGCATTATCCACAATCGCAACTTTTCGTGCAAACATGTATGCAAACGCAGCAAACAAAATTGTAAATAATGCAAGAAACATGAACACGTAAGAAATCGCTACATAGCGACGATGCTGTTCAATATTGTCTTGCCCCATGCTCTATTTCACCTCAATCCATGCATTTTGCCAAATCAATCATGCAATGAAATTCAATTATTTTTTGGTCTTAAAATATAGGTGCTACTATATTGAAATTTTCAATATTTCGCACCTTTATTCACAAAATAATTACGTTAGATATGTTGCTTTTTTGACCTTAAACCACGCTGCATAGAGTGCAGGCAGGAAAAATAGGGTCAATAAGGTCGCAACAATCAATCCACCCATAATTGCAACAGCCATTGGACCAAAGAAAATACTGCGTGAAAGTGGGATCATTGCAAGAACTGCAGCGAGTGCTGTCAGTACAATCGGACGGAATCGTCGCATCGTCGCATCAATCACCGCATCCCATGCTGCTTGTCCAGCCTGAATATCTTGCTCAATCTGATCAATCAAGATCAATGAGTTACGCATGATCATACCAGACAAGGCGATTGTCCCAAGCATAGCGACGAAACCAAAAGGCTTATTAAACAATAGCAAGAATGCAACAACGCCTATTAATCCTAATGGTGCGGTTAACAATACAATCGTCGCACGCGACATACTGCGTAATTGAATCATGAGCAAAGTCATCACTACAGCTAGGAATAATGGCATTCCTGCATTGACTGAACTTTGACCCTTAGCAGATTCTTCAACAGTTCCCCCAACTTCGAGCAAATAACCATTTGGCAGATCATCACGCAAGTCCTGCATCTGATCAGCTAACTGCTGAACTACCGTGGCAGGTTGTAGATGGCTACGAATATCTGCTCTTACAGTAATGGTTGGTAAACGGTTACGATGCCAAATCAATCCTTCTTCAAATCGTGATTCGATTTTTGCAATCTGTGCCAATGGGACTGTTGTGCCCTGCGTTGTCGGAACTGCTAAAGATGCTAAAGATGCCACTTCTGCACGCTCAGCCTGATCTCCTCGCAAGCGAATTTCAATTAACTCACGTTTTTCGCGATACTGATTCATCACTGTACCAGTCACCGAAGCATTCAAGAAATTGGCTAAATCAAAACTCGTAACACCCATTTGACGCGCACGGTCTTGATCGATTTCGATAGCAATAATCTTACTTGGCTCGCCCCAATCTAAATGCACATTGGTGGTATTCGGATCTTCACTCATCACTTTTGCCACTTTTTGTGCCCATTGACGCACGGTGCTTAGATCTTCTCCTGAAACACGATATTGCAATGGGTATCCCACTGGTGGACCATTTTCGAGCAACGAAACACGCGTACGCACTTGAGGCAATAACTGCTTGATTTGCGTTTCTAAAGAACGGCGAATTTCATCACGATCATCTAAAGACGATGCGAGTACGACAAACTGCGCAAAACTGGCTTGCGGTAGTTGTTGGTCTAAAGGTAAGTAAAAGCGAGGAGAACCTGTTCCAACATAGGCAACATAATTATCGATCCCTTTTTGTTTAGATAAGAATGACTCCACCTTTTTAACAGCCTGTTCAGTCGCTGTCAGTGACGCACCTTCTTCAAGCTTTAAATCCACTAAGATTTCTGCACGGTTAGATTGTGGAAAGAATTGTTGAGGAACGAATTTAAACATCGCAACTGATAAAACAAAGATTGCCACCGTGACTGCGATTACTGTTTTACGGTACGTAATACAGAGCTCTACCATACGACGGAAAGACTGATAAAACTTGGTTTGATAGGGATCATGGTGCTGTCCATGTGCCTGTACAACAGGTTCAGGCTGTTTCCGCAATCTCGCCCAAAGCCTCAAATACCATGCTGCTTTCTGTTGTTGCTTGGTGAAGTCAGGGAGTAATTTTTCACCCAAATATGGAACAAAGAGTACGGCTGCTATCCATGACACAATTAACGCAATGGTTACGACTTGGAAAATAGAACGTGTATATTCACCAGTGCCTGATTGTGCCGTTGCAATCGGTAAGAAACCTGCTGCGGTAATCAATGTTCCTGTCAGCATTGGAAATGCCGTGGTTTGCCACGCAAATCCTGCTGCTTTGAGTCTGCTATAGCCCTGCTCCATTTTAATTGCCATCATTTCAACAGCAATAATGGCATCATCGACCAACAAACCGAGTGCAAGAATCAAGGCACCGAGGGAAATCTTATGCAGACCGACATCAAATAGATTCATCCCTGCAAAGGTCATTGCCAAAACGAGTGGAATAGACAAAGCCACCACCAGTCCTGTGCGAAAACCCAATGAAAAGAAGCTGACCAATAAAACGATAATGACCGCTTCAGCCAATACCTTTAAAAATTCCTGAATACTGCGTTGTACTGCGACTGGTTGATCTGAAACTTTTTGAAGTTTCATGCCCACAGGCAATGATTTCTGCAAATGATTAAATTCGGTTTCTAAGTTTTTGCCCAAAGCGATGATGTCACCGCCTTTGCGCATCGAAACCGCGATGCCAATGCCATTTTCCCCCATAAAACGCATACGAGGTTGAGCAGGTTCACTGAAGCCCCGATAAACATCAGCAACATCCCCCAATTGAATGGTTTTATCACCGACCAATAGCGGCATTTTTTTCAGATCATCTACACTGTGCAAATGTCCACTGACGCGAAGTTGAATACGATCTGTGCCAGTTTCAAAGAATCCTGCACTTGCCATATCATTTTGCTTTTGTATCGCTTCTTGAATGGCTGTCACAGGTACACCGAGCTGCACCGCTTTGGTATTGGATAATTCAATCCATATTTTTTGATCTTGTAATCCGACTAAATTGACCTTGCTCACATCTTTGACTCGTTGCAATTGCAGTTGCAAACGATCGGCATATTCTTTCATTACCGCGTAGTCAAAGTCGTTCCCTGTAAGGACATAGATGTTGCCAAAAGTATCGCCGAACTCATCATTGAAAAATGGTCCTTGTACACCACTGGGTAACTGATGGCGAATATCATTGACCTTTTTTCTGACGTTGTACCAAACATCAGGTATTGCACTCGAAGGTAAACTGTCTTTAGCAACAAAAGTCACCAAAGATTCACCGGGACGTGAATAAGCCATGATGCGGTCATACTGACCTGTGGTCATCAATTCTTTTTCAATTCGATCGGTCACGAGTGTCGAGACTTCTTTAGCCGTTGCACCAGGCCAGTAAGTCTGTACCACCATCACTTTAAAGGTAAAAGGTGGATCCTCACTTTGCGACAGCTTGGAATAAGACATAATCCCGACGATGCCGAGTAGCAGCATAAAATAAAGCACAATGCCTTTATTTTTCAGTGCCCATTCTGAGAGGTTAAATTTCATGATTAACCTCCAGTTTTGATCGTGACTTCACGATTCTCTCGGTCTACAGGATGAATCTTTTGTTGCTCACGTAACAAATGCACACCGCCAACCACAACCCAGTCTGTTGCTTTTAAACCAGACAGGACAGGAACACTATCTCGACCATAGGCGCCTAAGCGAACTGGAACTTTACGTAAGGTCTTATTTGTCGTCACGACCCATACAAATGCCTGCTGATCAT
The DNA here is from genome assembly GCF_051390655.1 of Acinetobacter sp. P1(2025). Lineage (NCBI taxonomy): Bacteria > Pseudomonadati > Pseudomonadota > Gammaproteobacteria > Moraxellales > Moraxellaceae > Acinetobacter > Acinetobacter sp. P1(2025). The sequence continues at coordinate 18,680 of NZ_JBPKBJ010000044.1, read as the reverse complement.
TAGCCGTCACACTAGAGAGTGGGACGCTGAGGACATTTGTTTGATTTGCAACAAAGAATACACGCGCACTTTGTCCCAACTGAATGCTAGATTGACCTTCCAATAAGGAAACCTTGACCGTAAATGTTCGAGATTGATCAGCAGCAGGAGAAACCTCTCGTACTTTAGCTGCAAAGCGAAGGTCTGGCTGAGACCACAGTGTGACCCAAGCAGGCTGCCCCACTTTAATCGTTGCGACTGCTTGTTCAGGGACTCCAAATACAACTTCACGCTCTCCATCAATCGCGAGCAGATAGGCAGCCTGTCCTGCTGCAACCACCTGACCCACTTCAATTTGACGTTCGGTAATCACGCCATTTTTATTGGAGATCAGTTGGTTATATCCCGTTTGATTCGAAGAAACTTCATAGTTTGAGCGTGCTTGTTGCAAACTTGCTTGCGCTGCTTCGTATTGATTTTTGATCGCATCAAATTGTGAGCGACTGACTGCATTTACTGGCAATAATTGCTGATAACGCTGATATTCTTGCGCTGCAATTTTTGCTGCTGCTTGTGCACTGTCTAGCTGTGCTTTAGCTGCATTAAGTTGTAACTGAGCATCTTTAACATCTAACTTCGCTAATACTTGCCCAACTCTGACTCGATCACCAACATCGACAAAGCGTTCGGTAATTTGTCCTCCAACACGAAATGCCAATGCCGTTTGCTGTCTCGCCTGTACATCACCTGCATAGCTTTTTTGATCAATATGATTACTACTCGGTTGCGCGACCATGACATAAGGAATTTCTTCCGTCTTTGGAACCTCTTTTTGACATGCTGTTAAAGTGACACTGCTGAGTACGAGCAATCCCACAATTACATGATTTAGCAGATTCATCTCTTTTTCGCTCTTATTCAAATTGATTTTTTAAGGCACAATATGAATATCATGATAAATTGTTTATTTTTTAATTAATATACCCATGAGTACACTAATTAAAAATTAAAGTTATTTATTTGATTTTTAATTTAATTAAAAGAGAACGATAACGTGCAAAACAGTAGTGGTCGCCCTAAAGATTTGGAAAAAAGAGCTAAAATTTTACAGGCTGCGAAATCTCTTTTCCTAAAAATGGGTTATCACGCTGCCAACATGAATCAAATTGCCAAAGAAGCAGGCGTCACGAAACTGACCGTGTATAACCACTTTCAAGACAAAGCAAATTTATTTATCTGTGCAATAGAAGAAACCTGTGAAGAATCTATTTGTGCTAAAGAAATCATTCTCACGGCAGAAACCAATTTCACACAAGCACTCTATCTGATGTGCCATCGTGCTTTAACTATTATTTATCTTCCTGAGGCATTAAAACTTGATCGCTTATTGTTCAAACTCGCAGCAGAACAAAGCCCTTTAACACAGCAGTTTTTCGATGCTTCACATACACGTATGAGCAATGTTTGGTGTAATTTTTTTGAGCAGGCAATTGCACTTAAATTTATTCGTGCTGACGATCCTTTAAAACAAACTGAATTAATCGTGTCTTTAATGTTGGGCTTACGTCATTACCGAGTTCTACTCGGATTGGATGAAGTGCCGACCGCGAATGAAATCGATCAGATGATTCAACAAGCGATTGAGCTTTTTTTGCTTAAATATCAACCCAAAAATTAAATAAAATTCACATTTTTTTACGTTCTGCTCTTGGATTGTCTCTCAATCACGTTATAGTCGAATGAGAACATCAGGAGAAATAGAATGATTCAACAAATCACAGCTCCATTACGGGAAGACGTCCGATTACTGGGCAACTTACTCGGCGAAACATTAAAACTACATGCTGGGCAAGATTTGTTTAATCAAATTGAGCAAATTCGCGCTTTAGCTAAAGGCGCACGTGACGGTCAAATAGAAGCAGAGAAGCAGTTAGAACAGCTTTTCCTTGGGCTAAAAGATGAGGAGATTTTGCCCTTAACACGAGCATTCTCACATTTTCTTAACTTCGCTAATATCGCTGAACAATATCACGTGGTACGTAGCCGACGTCATGCGGAGTTTGACGAGCATGCGCCTAGCCCAAATCCACTCACTCATCTGTTTGAGAAATTTAAAAATCAGCAAATTTCTGAACAACAATTATTTCAACAAATTTGCGATCTAAAAATTGAACTAGTACTCACAGCGCATCCAACAGAAGTGAGTCGTCGTACCCTGATCCAAAAATATGATGATATTACGGATTGTCTATCACAGCTTGATCAAAAGAAATTAACGCCTCGTGAACGTCAACAGACCATCGCCACACTCAAACAGCTAGTCACCTCTGCATGGCAAACCGATGAAATCCGTCAACACCGCCCGACACCTGTAGATGAAGCAAAATGGGGTTTTGCAACGATTGAACAAACGTTATGGAATGCTGTACCTAAATTTATTCGTGAATTAAATGAATTAACACAACAGCATTGCCTGCAAGCTTTGCCTCTCAGCATAGCACCGATCCGTTTTGCCTCATGGATGGGTGGCGACCGCGATGGTAATCCGAATGTCACTCATCAAGTGACACAGGAAGTCCTGTGGTTATCGCGTTGGCAGGCTGCAGATTTATACCTCCGAGATATTGAAAATCTACGTTGGGAACTTTCTATCCAAAATTGTTCTAAAGAGCTTAGTGAAGCTTTAGGTTATGAACATCCTGAGCCATACCGTGAATATCTACGCATTACCCGTGAACGACTTAAAGCAACACGTTATTGTTTAGGTCAACGTTTACAAGGTTTGGATGCCGACGATAGCAATATCATTCGAAATAAAGATGAATTATTGGCCCCTCTTCTGCTTTGCTATCGCTCCCTTGTGGACAGTAACCTTGCGGAAATCGCCAATGGACAATTGCTTGATTTTATTTATCGTGTGAATTGTTTTGGGATTGAACTACTCAAACTCGATATCCGCCAAGAATCAGGTCGTCATCGTCAAGCCATTTCTGCGATTACGGAATATTTAGGTTTGGGTAATTTCGAATCGTGGACAGAACAAGCGCGTCAAAACTTCTTGATTCAAGAATTACAAAGTAAACGTCCATTATTACCTAAGTATTTGAATGAGCCAGAAGGTAGTCTCATTCAACATCCAGATGTGCTCGAAGTGTTTGCCACTATGCGTACTCTAGCTGAGCAACCAGCAGAGAGTTTAGGGGCTTATATCATTTCAATGGCTGAATATCCTAGTGATGTGTTGGCTGTATTGCTCTTGCAAAAAGAAGCGGGTATTCAACATCCTCTGCGTGTCGTGCCATTGTTCGAAACCTTGAAAGATTTGGACGGCGCTGCCAAAACCATGGATACCTTGTTTAATATGCATTGGTACAAGCAGCATATCCATGGCAAACATGAAGTGATGATTGGTTATTCTGACTCTGCCAAAGATGCAGGCTTTATGTCAGCAAATTGGGCTCAATATCGTGCACAAGAAGAACTCACCGCTGTTGCAAAAAAACATGATGTGCAATTAACCCTATTCCATGGTCGTGGTGGTTCAATCAGTCGTGGCGGTGCTCCAACCCAACAAGCTCTCTTTTCTCAACCACCAGGCTCGATCTCGGGTGCTATTCGTGTCACTGAGCAAGGTGAGATGATCCGCTTTAAATTTGGTTTAGAAGGGATTGCCTTACAAAACTTGGAAATCTATACCGCTGCGACCTTAGAAGCGACTTTATTACCACCGCCAGAACCTAAGAAAGAATGGCGTGATTTGATGAATCAGATGACGGATCTCTCCGTTAAGGTATATCGCCAAACAGTTCGTGAGAATCCAAATTTTGTGAGCTATTTGCGTACCGTTACACCAGAATTAGAGCTGCAAATGCTGCCATTGGGATCACGCCCAGCAAAACGAAAAGTCAGTGGCGGCATCGAATCTTTACGTGCAATTCCATGGGTATTTGCTTGGACACAAATTCGTTTGATGTTGCCCGCTTGGCTGGGAACTGGCACCGCAATTAATCAAGTGCATGAACAACATAAAAATACGCTCAATGACATGCTAGATCAGTGGCCGTATTTCCAAACCTTAATTGATATGTTGGAAATGGTACTGTCTAAATCAGATGCAGACATTGCGTTGTATTACGAATCTCATTTGACTGATGATCAGGACCTCAAAGCTCTCGGGATAGAGTTAAGACAACGATTACAAAATGCGGTTGATACACTTTTGAATCTGAAAGGTGAGTCTAAACTTCTGAGCAATAATGAAGTCTTAGATCAGTCGATGCAGGTTAGAAAACCTTATCTATTGCCACTTCATTTGTTGCAAGCTGAGTTGATGAAACGTCGTCGTTTATATTTAGCTGAGCATCAAACAGAACATACACCTGTTGATCATGCCTTAATGGTGAGTATTGCTGGTATTGCCGCAGGGCTTCGCAATACAGGTTAATCATTCTCTATGTCTAGCCCTCATCAAATAATTCAGTTTGATGAGGGCTAAATTGGCAAAATATGCCAACTGGACAAAATTTTTTTAAATTTACTTTAAAAATTAAATTGAGCTATTTTGCAAATACAACAAGCAAAATCAACAATGAATTCTAAAGTTTATTTACATATATATTTTACCAAAAGGTAAAAATATGAAATTTATGACCATTTGCGTTCATTCAGATCAATGACCAATAGATGAAAGCATAATTTAAGACAGGGTATCATACGCGCTGATATCACATAATGAGTCTACTTTATGTCAAATTGGTTTCCAAAATGGCAGCCGTATCAGGGGAAGATTGATCATCGCCCTGTTGCGACAAACGAATATTTACCGCCCTTACAAAGCGCGGTACTCGGGGTACAACACGCATTTGCAATGTTTGGAGCAACTGTTCTTGCGCCATTGCTGATGGGTTTTAATCCAAATCTCGCGATTTTAATGTCAGGGATTTGTACGATTATCTTCTTCTTGATCACAGGTGGACGTGTACCGAGTTATCTCGGTTCAAGTTTTGCATTTATTGGTGTGGTTGCAGCCGCTACAGGTCACATCACGGGCTCTGGTGCAAACCCGAATCTATCAGTTGCACTTGGAGGTATCGTTGCTTGCGGTATCTTGTATGCTTTAATTGGTTTTGCCGTCATGTTGACAGGCACACGCTGGATTGAAAAATTAATGCCACCTGTTGTAACAGGTGCGATCGTAATGATCATTGGTTTAAACCTTGCCCCAGTAACAATCAAAGGCGTTGCAGGTCAGCCTTTTGAAATGTGGATGGCGCTCATCACTGTGCTGAGCATGGGTGTTATCGCGGTATTTACCAAAGGATTATTACAGCGTTTATTACTGTTGGTAGGTTTACTGATTGCCTATGCCATTTACGTCATCGCGACGAATGTGCTTGGATTTGGAAAACCAATCGATTTTTCACAAATCGCGGCAGCACCATGGTTTGGTATTCCAAGCTTTTCTCATCCTACTTTTGATATGAATGCCATGTTAATTATTGCACCTGTTGCATTAATTTTAGTTGCAGAAAACTTAGGTCATATCAAAGCAGTGGGTGCAATGACAGGCGAAGACCTAACCCCTCAACTAGGTAAAGCATTTGTTGCCGATGGTTTAGCAACCACGTTATCAGGTGGTGTGGGTGCACCAGGGATGACGACTTACGGTGAAAATATCGGTGTCATGGCTGTTACCCGTGTTTATTCAACCATCGTCTTTGTAATCGCTGGTGTCTTTGCAATCTTTTTAGGTCTATCACCAAAATTTGGTGCCGTGATCAGCACAATTCCTACCGCGGTACTTACTGGTGCCTCAATTGTGGTCTTTGGTTTAATTACTATTGCTGGCGCAAAAATCTGGATCGAAAACAAAGTCGACTTCTCTAATAATAAAAATCTGATCGTTGCATCTGTGACAATTATCTTGGGTGCGGGTAATTTCGAGTTATTATTCGGAAGCTTTAACTTAGGTGGAATTGGTACAGCAACCTTCGCCGCTATCTTTCTAAATGTTCTGTTTAGCCTAAAAAAATAAAAATTTAATTGTCAAAGGCAGCATGAGCTGCCTTTTTTACTGTAAAGCATCATTTAACTGCTGAATGTTCCCCAACCATAACTCATATTCATCGGACTCTAGCCACAATTCCTTGAGTTCAGAATCATCAGCAACTATTCGTTCCAAAACACGCTTCGCCAATGACAACAGATCATCACTTGGTTGCTCCGAAATAGTTTCTAACCATTGATCTACTTTCTCAGTGTAAACATCGGAGAGTCCCTTTGCCAAGACGCTTTGCAATGACTTCAATCGCAGCAATGGCTTCCATCGCTAAATCAGCATCTAAATACTCATCGCCCTCATCAAGTGCCACCTGTAAAGCAGCCTCAATCACTGAAAAGTCTGTCGCATCCTCTAGTTCGTATGCCCAGTCATTTGCAGTGTCATTTCCAAACGATTCATGTGACCATGTTCCCATCATTTTTTCCTTTTTTATTGTTCAGTATTAAAATGCTCAAAGTTACTCTTGGCTTTGTTGTTTGTACTTTTCTTCTAAAACATTACTGATAATGCTTTCAATCATCCACACTCGATACAAACTATTAAACACATAAGTTTGTCCGTCTATACGAAACTCTAAGACTGGAAAATCAGGTTGATGCTTTTCCTGACACAGAACATCATTTTGCTTTAAGCATTGTTCAACATCTTGTTCAGTCAGTTGGTCAATATCCAGACGCTTTTGCATTTTTTGAAAATGCGCCTTAAAGGATAAGTCTTTTCCACGTGTCCAAACCGCTTCTAAAATCTCATGCATGCAGTCGACTTGTTGATCAGCAGGAACGCTATAAAACAATTTTGCCATTTCATAGGTTGCCTCTTTGGTTGGTCGACAAAAAGGTGTAAATGCAACTTGTGTCCGCTTAGAAACACGTGTTGCCAAACTCCAATCAAACCAATCACGTCCTTGATAACTTAATGGATACACGCTTAATTGGATATTGTAATAATTTGCTAGTTCTTCTCTGATGTAGGCGAGTAATAACCAGCTCATTGGGTCTTCAAGTGCGATATATAAATCCAGCTCTGGATGCAAACCTTGAACTTCAGTTATAGACTCACCGTCATTGATTAAATGCTCTCGCCATTCAATATGATTAATCAAAAAGATAGGATTACCCGTAAGTAGTTTTTGTTGTTTTAAACGGCGGGTCAAACGTAATAAATCATCAACAGCTTGATACTTACGCTCACCAAATTCGAAATAGCTAGCAATCACTGGCACATCTTTAAAAATGCGTTCTGGGTAATTTTGTGGAGTTTGATGCTTGCTGGCCATGGTATGCAAAGTACGTAATTTTCCATATTGCTGCTGCCAAAGCATATGAAAAACATCTTCTAGTAAATGTAAAAAATTTTGTTCTCTTAATGGCGTATTTCTTAGAATTATTTCTGCTTGTTGTAAGGCTTCTGCTGTTGGTATTTCAGGTGTATCGTCAAATCCAAAACGATGCTGTTTTGCTAGAATCTTGGCATCATTTAGACAATATTGAAGCCAATCTTGGGCAGCCATTCCATTTGGGGGTTCTGCACCCTGTCTAGATATAATCACCTTTAATGGTTTGAGTTCGTCACTCAAAATCTCATTCAACTGATCCAGTTGTTGTACCGCAAGATAACTATAAACATCGTCTAAACGAAGATAAATGCTTAAACCCTGTTCCGTGGGTAATTCCGCCTGACGAGAAGGTTTTTGGTAAAACCAACGCGATCGGATGGGATCAAACCAACGACGTAACAAAGACATGTCGATAGCCTCTAATGGTCATAAAATCTGTAAGTGAATGAAATTGTACTCACGTATCAATTTATACGTCAGCAAAAATTATCTTCAGTATCTAATAAAATCAAAAAAAAATCCCCCTTTTATTGTAAGAGGGATCTCGCCGCTTTAAGCGGCGATCAGAATTACAGAACGCGAACAGCGCCTTTTGCTGCGCTCGTAGAGTGCATTGCATAAATCTTAAGTGATTTAGAAACTTTACGCTTGCGCTCTTCAGCTGGATGCCAGCCTTTTGCTTCTTGAACCGTACGACGATGAGCCATCGTTGCATCATCTACATTCAAGTGAATCGTACGATTTGGAATATCGATTTCAATGGTATCGCCATCTTCAACCAACCCAATCGCACCGCCTTCAGCAGCTTCAGGAGACACGTGACCAATTGATAAGCCTGAAGAACCACCAGAGAAACGACCATCCGTAATCAAAGCGCAGTCTTTACCTAAACCTTTTGATTTCAAGTAGCTTGTTGGATACAACATTTCTTGCATACCTGGACCACCGCGTGGACCTTCGTAGCGAATCACAACAATGTCACCTGCAACGATCTTATGATCTAAGATTGCTTCAACCGCTGAATCTTGGCTTTCAAAAACACGTGCTGTGCCGGTGAATCTCAGAATCGATTCATCTACACCCGCTGTTTTAACGATACAACCATCTAATGCGATGTTGCCGTAAAGTACCGCCAAACCACCGTCTTTAGAGAAAGCATGTTCCGCATTACGGATTACACCTTTCTCACGGTCACCATCAAGCGTTGAATAATAACGGTTTTGTGAGAATGCGACTTGCGTAGGAACACCGCCTGGTGAAGAGCGATAGAACTCATAAACATCAGGATCTTCAGTGCGAATAATATCCCACTTATCTAAAGCATCTTTCAGTGTTTTTTCATGTACGGTTGGGCATGAAGTATTCAGTAGATTGGCACGATCAAGCTCACCTAAGATCGCCATAATACCGCCCGCACGATGCACATCTTCCATATGTACATCAGATTTTGCAGGTGCAACTTTAGACAACACTGGTACTTGACGAGACAAGCGATCAATATCATCCATTGTAAAATCAACTTCAGCTTCATGTGCAGCTGCAAGTAAATGTAATACAGTGTTGGTTGAACCACCCATTGCAATATCAAGCGTCATTGCATTTTCAAACGCAGCTTTAGTTGCAATTGAACGTGGCAAAATGCTGTCATCATTCTGTTCGTAATAACGTTTCGCAAGTTCAACAACTAAACGACCCGCTTTTAGGAATAATTTTTCACGATTGGCATGAGTTGCAACAATTGAACCATTGCCTGGTAATGATAAACCTAATGCTTCTGTTAAACAGTTCATCGAGTTTGCAGTAAACATACCTGAACATGAACCACAAGTAGGACACGCAGAGCGTTCGAAAGCAGCAACTTCTTCATCGGTATAGCTTTCATCAGCAGCAACAACCATCGCATCAACAAGGTCAATCGCTTTTTCATCGCCACGGAATTTAACTTTACCCGCTTCCATTGGGCCGCCAGAAACGAAAACCACTGGAATATTAAGGCGCATAGCCGCCATGAGCATTCCTGGTGTGATCTTGTCACAGTTCGAGATACAAACCATCGCATCTGCACAGTGCGCATTGACCATGTATTCAACTGAGTCCGCAATCAAATCACGTGATGGCAATGAATACAACATGCCGTCATGCCCCATCGCAATACCATCATCTACCGCGATGGTATTAAATTCTTTCGCTACACCACCAGCAGCTTCAATTTCTCGTGCAACCAGTTGCCCTAAATCTTTAAGATGCACGTGACCTGGAACGAATTGGGTAAATGAGTTGACGACCGCAATAATAGGTTTGCCAAAATCTTCATCTTTCATACCTGTCGCACGCCATAAACCGCGCGCGCCAGCCATATTTCTTCCATGTGTTGATGTTTTCGAACGATAATCAGGCATTTTTTATTCCCAACAAGTTTGTGCTCGAGATGAATAGGACATTCTCTCTGGCGAAATGATACTGAGCTTTTCCCATCATACTACAAGTTATCGTTTAACTGATGACCAGCGAACCTATCTTTTTTTGTTCAAAGACAATTCCTTTCACCTAATTAGGGGCTAGTGGCTTTTTGGCTTATAATTTGGGGTAAATTTTCTGTGGATTATCTTTGTGAAGATCATTTTTGCTGGTACGCCTGAATTTGCGGCAACCGCATTGGCGGCATTATTAAAAACACCACACCAGATTATTGCGGTTTACACTCAACCTGATCGTAAATCAGGGCGCGGACAAAAGCTTACACCTTCTCCCGTCAAGCAACTTGCACTTGAACATGGCTTACCTGTTTTTCAACCACTGCATTTTAAAGCGTCGACTGAAGAAGGTTTAGCTGCCCAACAAGAGCTAGCAGCTTTGGGTGCTGATGTCATGGTAGTCGCCGCTTACGGTCTGATCTTGCCACAAACCGTATTAGATATGCCTAAATACGGTTGTTTAAACATTCACGGTTCTCTTTTACCTCGTTGGCGTGGAGCAGCTCCGATTCAACGTGCAATCGCGACTGGAGATGCCGAAACAGGCATCACCATCATGCAAATGGCAGCTGGTTTGGACACAGGCGATATGATGTACAAAACCTATTGTCCAATTACTGCAGAAGATACCTCTGCAACCTTGCATGACAAGTTAGCGACTCAAGGTGCTGAAGCTATTTGTACCGTGCTTGAAACTGAGCAAAGTTTGCAATCATTTATTGCCAAACGTGAAGTTCAAGATGAATCCCTGACGGTTTATGCACATAAATTAGTGAAATCAGAAGCACGTATTGATTGGACACAAACTGCAATCCAAATCGACCGCAATATTCGTGCGTTCAACCCTTGGCCTGTGGCTTTTATTCAATTAGATGAAAATAACGCTTTACGTGTTTGGAGTTCAATGCCCTCCGAAATCAGTAAAGCAAATGCTCAATTAGGTGAAATTCTTGCAATTGATAAGCAAGGCGTACATGTCGCTTGTGGTGAAAACAGTGTCGTCTGCTTAACCAGTTTACAGTGGTCAGGTGGTAAAGCGCTCAATGCTGTCCAAATTGCCCAAACTCAAAAATTACATCTTGGACAAATTCTCCCATGAGCCAATCGAATCAATCATCTACAAAAAATTTGAATCTACGTGCGCAAGTGATCAAAACACTTTTGGCTGTTCAAAATGGACAATCTTTGACTTCCGTATTGAATCAACATATCAATATAGTCTCTGAACGTGATCGTGGTTTATATCACGAACTGACTTTAGGTTGTTTACGCCAGTGGTTTTCATTAAAAGCCATTACCTTACCATTGCTCACCAAACCGTTAGACAATGAAGCATTAGAAAGTTGTTTATATCTTGGCTTATATCAAATTTTATGTACCCGTATTCCTGTACATGCTGCAATCTCGGAAACTGTAAATGCTGCTAAGCAATTAGGTTTCGAGCCAATGAGTGGTTTGGTCAATGCGATTCTGCGTCGTGTTTCACGTGAAACAGATGAATTTCAAATAGCTTTGAATAATACACATGGTTTACCAAGTTGGTTATTCAAAAGAATCAAAAAAGATTGGCCTGAGCAATCAGAGCATCTGTGCCAAGCCTTAAAACAAGTCGCGCCACTCACCCTGCGCGTCAATGAACGCCAAGTTAGTCGTGATGAATATTTAGAGATTTTGGACGAAGAACAGATTGATGCTCGTCCTTGCATGCTTTCCGACGTTGGTATTGTTTTGGAGCAAACGGGCAATATTACCCATTTACCAGGTTTCGAAGAAGGTGGCTTTTCTGTTCAGGATGAACATGCACAATTGTGCGCCACGCTCTTACCGAACCTAGATGGCAAAGTGGTGGTTGATGCTTGTGCTGCCCCTGGTGGAAAAACAGCGCACATCCTTGAGCGCTTTAATCCTAAAAAGCTAATCGCATTAGATCATGATGCAAAACGTTTATTGCGTGTTTCTGAAAATATCGAACGTCTTGGTTTAGATCAAACTGAGGTAGAAATTATCGCAGCCGATGCCACCACATGGCAGACTCCAGAACCCGTCGATTGTATCGTGCTGGATGCACCTTGTTCTGCAACAGGTGTTATTCGTCGTCATCCTGATATTCGCTTGCTCAGACAATCCACAGACATCGCACAAACCGTGGCTTTACAGCAACAGATTTTGAGACAGATGTGGCAACAGCTGAAAGTTGGCGGTACGCTGCTTTATATCACCTGCTCAATATTAAAAGTCGAGAATGAGCAGCAGATGGTCGAGTTTTTTGCAGACCATCCCGATGCAAAAGAAATTAAAATCTCTGCGGATTGGGGTATAGAACAGATCCATGGTCGTCAGCTGTTGCCTTCAAATCAATCAGGTGATGGTTTCTATTATTGTCATATCCAAAAACAAGCGTAATAAAAAAGCAGGCTTAAAAGCCTGCTTTTTTTTAAGAATCAATCACAGCGTATGCTGATCTTTAACTTCTTCAAGAACATCATCTAAATCTTCTGGATTCTTCATTAGGTGGCGAATCGACAAAGCGAGTCCACCCCATAAAAACACCATTGAAATAATCATCATTACGATTGCTGAAGTATTCATAATTTTATTCTCCTAGCGATCTTTCATTCTGCTTAAAACTAGCGCAACGACAGCACAGAAAATGACACTGCCCCATCCAAACACGCCTTGTAAGCTCATACTGTAAGTATCGTAACCGTTCTTAATCAAGTTAATCACTGTCATGCTCAAAGTCGTTAACAGGATCAATGATGTGATCACAGTAAGCGTAAACGCCCAACCTTTACCTAACTGAATCGTAGAAATACGGTTCACATGGTCACGGAGTTCAATCAAAGCAGAGCGTTTAAACCAAGCAATACTAATGATAGAAACCAATGCTCCGCCAATAATACCGATGTTATTGATGAAGTGATCCACAATATCCACCAGCTTAATGGCATTAACGCTTGAGAATAAAATCACTGAAACTAGCGCACTACCACCACCGATGATCGTTACTGCCTTCTTACGTCCCCATTTCAATTTATCCTGCATTGCTGCGATTGGCACTTCAAGAATACTCACCATCGATGAAATACCAGCAACAAACAACGATGAGAAGAACAAGAGACCAAATACGTCTGCGCCTGCACCTAAGCTTGAAATAATTTTAGGGAATGCAATAAATGCCAGACCAATACCACCACTTACGACATCTTTAACTTCTGTACCCGCAGCATGTGCCATAAAGCCAAGTGCAGCAAAAATACCAATACCAGCAAGGATTTCAGTCGATGCATTGGCAAAACCAACGATCAAACCAGAGCCTGTTAAGTTAGTTTTAGGCTTCAAGTAAGATGCATAGGTCACCATGATCCCAAAACCTACAGAAAGTGAGAAGAACGTATGACCATAAGCTGCTAACCAAACTTTATAGTCCATCATCGCTGCCCAGTTTGGCGTAAAGAAAGCATTTAAGCCTTGAACCGCACCAGGTAAACGTAAAGATTGAACAACAAGGATAGTGAACAATACGAACAGTAAAGGCATGAAAATCTTGTTCGATAATTCAACACCTTTTTTAACCCCACCATAAAGAATAATGAGTGTTAATGCCCAAATTCCCACAATTGGCCAAAATAGATGACTAACAAACTGAAAATCAAAACCTGAAGCTTTTGAAGTTTGTAGGTAAGTATTAAAGAAGAAGCTTTCAGGATCACTACCCCACGCTTGCCCGATCGAGAAATAAATATAACTTCCCGCCCAAGTCAAAACACTAGCGTAATATAAACCGATGATAATACAGACACAGACTTGCCACCAACCTAATGTTTCACCGCCTTTAAACAAAGAACGATAAGCTTTCGGTGGAGAATTACGAGCACGATGACCTGTGGCATAATCTAAAAATAAAAGCGGTAAACCCGCAGTGATAAGTGCCAATAAATACGGGATAAGAAAGGCACCACCACCATTTTCATAGGCGACATATGGAAAGCGCCAGATATTACCTAAACCTACAGCTGAACCTACAGCTGCAATAATAAAACCAGATCGTGATGTCCAGTTTTCACGAGAATCTGCCATAGAACACCTAATATATTCATGTGGCACTTTTCAAACTGCGTTCACTTGTTATTATCCAACAGAGAGAAAAGTACCGTAAAAATCTTGTTTTGCTTGCATGAAAGTTCAACCTTGTGGGTCTCTTATTTCCATGTACAAACAAGCAAAAACCAAACCATCTTCCTTAAAGATTGGATTTTGTTTTTCTGCTTTTAATAGCTGAACAATACCTGTTTTTATTTCTTTTTACTGTAAATTCCTGACGAAAAAATCACACTTTTCGAGCGTTTGATTATTTTTCAACTCAGTCAATAGTTGACCTTACAGTCAAATGATAAATTCAAGATACAGAAAACTATTAGGTGCAGAATCACAAGGTCTACCTGAATAATCTATTGCTTGATCGCCAGCAACCGTTCTTCCTGCATATCTCGAATCGCGGATTGAATTCCCTCTCGACCTAAGCCTGAGTCTTTCACACCGCCATACGGCATATTATCGACACGGAAGGTTGGCACATCATTGATAATTACACCTCCTACATGTAAATGATCCCATGCATACAACATTTTATTGAGATTTTGTGTATAAACTCCTGCTTGTAATCCAAAACGACTTTGATTAATTGTTGCAATTCCTTGCTCGAAATCCTTATATTTTTCTAAAATGGCAACAGGGCCAAATGCTTCATCTTTATAAATTTCTAACTTTGAATCAACATTTTCCAATAAGGTAGGTTCAAAACAAACACCATCTAAAACACCACCAACAAGTATTTTTGCACCTTTCTTCTCGGCTTTATCAATCCATTTTTTCAGTCGAATCGCTTCAGCTTCTTTAATCATTGGACCGACCAATGTCGTTGCTAAACTTGGATCATCAACTTTAATCTTTTTTAATTTTGTGATTAATTTCTTTTTTAGATCCGCATAAATATCAGCATGCACTAAAATCCGCTGCACGCTGATGCAAATCTGACCCGCATGACCATAAGCTGCACCAATTAAACGGTCAATCAAAGCATCATCAATGATTGCATCCGCCTCAATCATCACCGCAGCATTACCCCCCAATTCAAGCGTAACCTTTTTACGACCTGCTCTCGCTTTCATATCCCAGCCGACTTGATCAGAACCCGTAAAGCTGAGCAACTTGAAACGATCATCCGTCACTAAAATATCCGCCGCTTGACGATCACAAGGCAATACTGACCATGAACCTTTAGGCAAATCTGTTTCAGCCAATACCTCTGCAATTTTAAGCGAACTAATTGGCGTTAAACTTGCCGGTTTCAGTACAAAAGGACAACCCGCTGCAATTGCAGGTGCTATCTTATGCGCCACTAAATTCAAAGGAAAATTAAATGGACTAATTAAGGAAACTGCGCCAATCGGCACCTGTTTAACCATCCCACGATAACGAGAAGCTGCTGGTGTCACAGCTAAAGGTATTATTCGGCCATCATCCATTTGAGTCACTGCATCCGCAGCCAATTGGAAGGTATTAATCAGCCGTTCAACCTCAGCACTTGCTGCACCACGAGGCTTGCCGCCTTCCGCAATCAAAATCTCAGTCAATTCACCACGCAATTCATTGAACCGTTTAACGCAATGCAACAATATTTTTTGTTTTTCAAAAGGTTTTAAAGCAGCCATTTCAGCTTCAGCTTTAACAGCTGATGCAATTGCCTTTTCTAGAGTTTTAGCATCAGCCAAAGCAACTCGTGCGAAAACCTGAGTCTGATATTTATGATGTACATCTAACCACGCTGCTGTTTTTACCGCTTTACCAGCCAAATATAATGGATATTCAACAACGTTTTCTTGCTCTTTCATTTCTTATTCTCTTTTCAAAAAACTAAAATTAGACTACTGCATAATTTTACAGATCACTATATGATTCGCCCAATCTATGATGAATTCACAACAATTCATTACGGTTTATGCTCATAAATTAGGACTATATGATGAAAATTTTAAAAATATCGTTGCTTGCTTTAGGAACAGGCCTTTGTGGTTTAGCACAAGCAGATGTTATTGGTGTCAAAGGTGATGTGAGCTACTGGGCATACGACGGTAAAGCAAATATGGCAACCCAAACTTCTTCTCAAGATCAAGACCTTGACCGTAAAGGGGCTGCGCAAATTTCTCTTGCTGTTGAACACCCTGTTCCATTAATTCCAAATGCAAAAATCCGTTATGTGAATTTAAAAACACAAACTGAAAATGAAGTTTTAGGTCAACCTGTTTATGACTTAGATATCGATCATACCGATTTCATTCTATATTATGAAATTCTAGATAACGTTGTGAATGCAGATGTTGGTTTTGGTGCAACCAATTTGAATGGCGATGTCAAAACGTTAAATTTAACAAAAACTGATATCGATAAAACCATTCCAGTGATCTACGGTTCAGCTGGGGTCAAACTACCGTTTACAGGTTTGAGTGCTAAAGGCGAGTTACTCTACAGCAACTTTAATGATGCTAAAATCACAGATGCCCAAGCAGAATTACAATATAACTTTATTGATAATTTATTAGTCGATGTAGGATTGAAAGCAGGCTACCGTATCTTAAACATCGAATTAGATGATTATGAAAAAAATGATCTTAAATTTGATTTTAAAGGGCCATATGTTGGTTTAGACATTCATTTCTAAATCAAATTAATGAATAAAGCGGAGTCTGATGATTCCGCTTTTTTTATTATGAAGTATATATTTGCCATGTAAGCTTAAGCCTACAACCATCGTCGTCATTGGCGAATAGTTCAATTGAAAACTTTGCCTTATCATATAAAACATAAAGAGACAGGAAGTCTCATTGAAAATAACAAGATACGCAGGAAGCGGTCGTTGATAAGGAATATAAACGACAAGAAACTGAATACTAAGAAGCCCCGTCAGGATGATGGGGCTTCTTTTTATTTATCATTTTATGCGTGATTTAAAGACTTTTAAGATAAGCAATTACTTCATCATGCTGTGCCATTTCTGCAAGCTGCAGCGCAGTATATTCACCTTTATAAGCGACATTTGCCCCTTTACTCACCAGTAGCTTCACCACCGCCAAATGATCATTCTCAGCGGCAGCCTGTAATGCACTATAGCCTTCTTCATCAGTTTGGTTTGGGTCTATACCATCAGCCAATAATTGTTCGACTTGTTCCATATCACCTAAAGATGCCCAATACACCAATTCAGGCAAATGCAGTTCGTCATCGTCTTCAAGGAGTAGTGAAAAAGAATTTAGTTTCATAAGGAATGGTCCAGTTCTTAGTGCCAACTAAAATTAAAATCTAAATTTGGTCATGTATCTTTATTGAATTGAATAGAAGCATAATGCTGCCATCACAAGCTAATTTAATTGGTGGAAATTTATAAAAATCTAATATATAAATAAAAATTACAGTATCAGCAATCATTTGATTGATACTTTCGTAAGACAACATCTTTAGCAATAGAAAATGCAACACTCTTCATAATCAATACAGTTTCGTAATAATAATCATTGTTAATTATCAAACTATTCTGATCTCTCTGTAAGTGCGGGTACTCTTTGATTAATGTATCAACATCTTTACCTGCATTATGCATTAAAGCATTTCTGACGTCCTTGATCTCAGTTATTCTATTAAATGATGCATTCTTTTGTTCACCGTTTAAAACATACCAAGCTTTGTACGGGTCATTTTCAAACGTGAATTCCGACTTCAAAAAATTAATCAATCCTGTTATGGACTCACCATCTTTTTGATGTTTATCAATTTCCATTTCAATCAGAGAAGACTTCAATTTTTCAATATTTTCGAACTCACCAGACATATTAAAAATATCTTTGTACGATAAAGATTGAGCCGAACCCCTTTGACCTCTGGTTAATTTTTTTGGGTGCAATCGATAGAGAGCATGAATGGATTCCCGAATAAAAACTTCAAATGCCGTCCAATTGAGTAAAAAACTACTTTGAAATAACATTGTTTCAGCCCTATTTGTAACTTTATCTTTATCCCCTACAGCATGCGCTAACCTGACGAATTGCATTTGTTTATCTTCAAAACCTGTTAGCACATCAATATCAATTGAGAGATCTCCTTTAGCTGTGATACTAATCTTGGGTTTGAATTTGGATTTTCCTGGGGCTGGGAGCTCATTCAATTCTTTATTTTGATATTCTTCAGGCCAAATCAAAAGCCTCTCACCACTTTTAGGGTGCTCAGATTTATGACCCAGCTGTCCTATATCTGCCTTTTCAATTACTTCTTTTTCTGATAATCCAAGTTTATTGGCGTATTCTGAATATGAAATCCAACCACAGACAAATTCAACATCTTTAACCTCTATATCAGCCATTGAAAAAGATAAAGTTTTCTTATTTGGCTGGGGTATATCAATATCTGTTAAATCAGCCTTGTCATGCTTATTTAAGAGCTGGTTTGTTATTCCATATGAAAGTGAAGTTATTGATAGGAAATTATCTATGTAATCATATAGTTCTAAATAATTTTTATATGGCTCAAAGTTTAGTGCTTTTTCCATAGTATGCCTTAATAGTGGTGATAACAGGAGTTGCTAACTATTTTAATCTATTCTTTTCTTATTTAATTTCTTCCCCAATAAAAAACACCCCCTCTGCATTAGCGGAGGGGGTGTTTAGTATTTAAAAGCTGGCGATGACTTACTCTCACATGGCAAACGCCACACTACCATCAGCGCGAAGAGGTTTCACTTCTGAGTTCGGGAAGGGATCAGGTGGTTCACTCTTGCTAT
>NZ_JBPKBJ010000043.1:0-30113 GCF_051390655.1 Acinetobacter sp. P1(2025) | reverse complement strand
TAAAGCGATTGATTGTAAAGAAATTCGACTATAACCACTTACCAAACCTAAATAGGATATTCTTAATGTCTGATAATTCACTGAAAAAAGGCAGATACACACGCCATAGCAATAAAATTGGGCTTTACTCCACAAGCCATGATCGAATTGGTTTTTTAAATAATAATAACGATGTGGTTTTAAGCTTCCCTTTTAAAGATACTGTGCTTGAAGCAGGTATGAGTAAAGAGGATTCAGGGCGTGAAGAACGCTTTTTACATCAAGAAATTGATGGAAAAGATATTGATACGTTATTTGAGCCAAAAGCATTGACTAATTTTCAATATTATTCGCACCCTTGCACAGCACAGCACAGCACAGCACAGCACACAGTAGACGAATCTGAAACTAAAATAAATTTTTTTGATCAAAATGGTGAATTACAACAAAACCTTTTAATTAAAGGTAATAACCTACTCGCTTTGCATTCTTTGAAGCAACGATTTTCTAATGCAGTAAAATGTATATTCATTGACCCACCTTATTATTTTATAGATACAAAACCTGCGGACACTTTTGCATATAATTCAAACTTTAAATTATCCTCTTGGTTGGTTTTTATGAAAAATCGCCTTGAAATTGCTAGAGAGTTTTTAAAAGAAAACGGCATTATTTTCATCACTATTTCAGATGATGGCGCACATTACCTAAAGGTATTAGCAGATGATATTTTTGGACGGGAAAATTTTATTGCGGATGTAATTTGGCAATCAAGAAAATCTATTTCTAGTGATGGTTTATTATCTATTTCAAGCACACACGTTCTTACATACGCTAAAGA
Organism: Acinetobacter sp. P1(2025); assembly: GCF_051390655.1. NCBI lineage: Bacteria > Pseudomonadati > Pseudomonadota > Gammaproteobacteria > Moraxellales > Moraxellaceae > Acinetobacter > Acinetobacter sp. P1(2025). The sequence continues at coordinate 29,293 of NZ_JBPKBJ010000043.1, read as the reverse complement.
CAAAACAGCAATCAATAAGGCTCATTTTAAATTAGCCTTGGATATAGAGGGTTTTGATCTTGAGGATGAACTAGGTAAATACAAAATTGAACCATTTGATGCTCCTAATGTCCGTGAAAATTTAGAATATAAGATTACCAATCCTAATAATGGAGATGTTTATACGCCACCTAAAGGTCGTCATTGGCGTACAACAGAAAAAGAATACCTCAGTTTACTTGAAAGAAATCGCATTCAATTTGGTTCAAAGGGCTTAACTAAACCACAATTAAAAGTATATTTAGAAGATGCTATTGAAGCAGGTAAAGGAAAAGCTGCATCAACACTTTGGTCTGATGTAACACCTGATACAATTTTATGGACTTCTACTGATACCACCACAAACGCAACAAAGCACCAACAAGCCATGTTTGGTGATGTTGTATTTGAGAACCCAAAACCTGAAAATCTAATTCAACGTGCAATAGAACTATCAACTGATGAAAATGACATCGTTCTAGACTACCATTTAGGTTCAGGAACAACATGTGCTGTCGCTCACAAGATGGGACGCAGATGGATTGGTATTGAGCAAATGGACTACATCGAAGATATAACCAAAGCTCGCTTACTGAAAGTCCTTGAGGGTGAACAAGGTGGTATTTCTAAATCGGTGGATTGGCAAGGTGGTGGTTCATTTGTTTATTTTGAGCTAAAAAAATATAACCAAGATTTTTTAAATCAAATTATGGCAGCGAATAGCAAAGGCGAATTGGATGAAGTCTATGCTGATATGGCTAAAAATGCCTTTCTAAAATTTTGGTTTGATAAAAATGAGTTTGAAAAGGACGAAAACTTCCGTTCCCTTGACTTAGATCAACGCAAGGAATTGTTGATTAGCATTTTGGATGAAAACCAATTGTTTCTTAACCATGCTGATATGCGTGACAGTCGTTACCATGTTTCAGAAGAAGAAATGAATTTAACCGATTTATTCTATGGTGCTAAAAATGACTAAACGTGTAAAAAATAAAGTTAAAGATACGCTAGACCAATTTTTATTTAGTCAAATTGAATCTAACCCTGAATATCAGGAATGGGTGCAAGATTACAAACTCCCGACTTACATCACCGATAATCTTTCAAAAACATTGAGAGATTATCAGGAAGTTGCCATCAAGCACTTTATTTGGTTATTTGAACAAGACCCTAATAAAGCAAAGCACTTGCTTTTTAATTTAGCGACAGGGACGGGTAAGACGCTCACAATGGCGGCTGCTATTTTGTATCTTTACCAAAAAGGCTACCGTAATTTTGTGTTCTTGGTACACCAATTACAAATTAAGAATCAGGCAGTAAAAAACTTCACGGATTATAAGTTTTCTAAATATCTGTTTAACCCTAAAGGGGTTAAATTGAATGGTAAAACTATTAATGTTCGTGCTATTGATCGTTTTCAAGATGCTCAAAAAGATGCTATTAACTTCATGTTTTTCAGCACAGCACTTTTGTATAACCGCCTGACAGAAGATAAAGAAAATAGCTTAACTTCCCAAGATTTTGCGGATAATGCTGTTGTTGTGATTGCCGATGAAGCACACCGTTTGAATGTGGATACACGTAAAAAACTCAAGAAAACCGAAGAGGAAGATATTCGCAATTGGGAAACGGCTGTTCAATCTGCAATTTATGCTCGTCCCGATAATTTACTGTTAGAGTTTACCGCTACCGTAGATTTAGAAAATCCACTCATTCATAAAAAATACCGTGATAAGTTGATTCATCGTTACGATTTCCTGCAATTCAACAAGGATGGATACAGCAAAGAAGTCGGTTTTCTCTATAACGAAGAAACGCAGATTGAAGATCAAAAGCGTTTATTAGTCATCAATGCAGTGGTGATGAGTGAATACCGCAGATTACTCGCTGAGCGAGAAATGAATGTTCAGGTTAACCCAATTATTTTGATTAAATCCACTAAAATTGCTAAGAGTGAGGAAGATCGGGTATTTTTCCACAAAGTAATTAGCTCACTCAAAGTAAGTGATTTAGATCATTTGAAAAAATTAAGCTTAGACACACAGCAATCACTTATAGAAGAAGATAGAAACCGATTTATCTCTCAAATGTTTAGTTGGCTTGGTTCACGAAAATCAGGGTTGGTATCCCCCCAAGACCCTGATGGCTTAAATGCGTTTATTGCTGAAATTAAAATGCGTTTTCGTGAAGATAACAGCATGACGTATAACAGTCAGAAAAAAGAGAAGGCTGATTTACTGCCTTTGCTAGATAGCCCAAGAAATGTGATACGAGCAATTTTTTCTGTTAATGCGCTGAATGAAGGGTGGGATGTACTCAGTCTATTTGACATTATTCATTTTGATATTTCAGAATCTAAAAAAGTATCACTACAAGATATTCAGTTGATTGGTCGTGGTGCAAGATTGTGTCCATACAAACTGCCAAGAGCTTATAAGATTTCTCAAATTGGAGGGTTATTTGATGAAGAACATAGTTATGAGTTCGACCCATTCAAACGTAAATTTGATAATGCACCTCATGAGCATGGGCGTATTTTGGAAACTTTCTTCTACCACTTTGTTAAAACAGGCACGTTCTTAGATAACTTACAATATGCCTTACTCGATGAGGGAATTGTCAATAAAAGTATGGAAAAACGGACGATTAAACTCAAGTCCGAATTTCTCAATAGTGAAACCTATAAAAAAGGTTTTGTATTGGTTAATCAACAACTACACCGCAGTAAAACAACGGATACAGAAATTGATGCTACTTTTAGGAGGGAAATCAAAGCAAGTACCTACCGACTTTATACAAGAAGCTTAACGGATAAAGAGCAAAATAGTATTCAGGCAGGGATTCAGTATAAAACGATTCATTTAACCGATGAATACTTTTCCCCGTTAATCATCCGCAAGGCACTAATGTTGGCAGAAAATAATTTCTTTCGATTTAACCATCTGAAAAATCATATTGTTGGGATAGAGAGCATTGATGAGTTGATTGAAAAATATCTACCTTTATATGAGATTAAATATTCGTATTCGGAAGGTAAGGATATTGATCAACTTGAAGCCCATGAAAAACTGCAATTATTGGTCGGTGTGATTTTACCCGAAGTGCGTAAAGCGATAGATCGGCACATGCCACAGATTACGGGTAGTCATATTTTTAGACCTAAATCGCTATCCTCTATCTTTCAGCAAGAAAAGAATATTTACTTGGTTTCATTCCCTATCCAAGATTTAGATGGTGAAACAAGTGATCATGCACCTGATGAACGTGCAAAACCACAGTCAAACCATGACAACCCCGATCTACAATTTAATATTGAAGATGCCGATTGGTATGCCTACAGTGAAAACTATGGCACAAGTGAAGAAAAACGCTTTGTTAAGTTTGTTGCAACTCAAATTGACGAACTTAAATCACGCTACAAGGGTGCAGAGATTTACCTTATTCGCAATGAACTCGATTATTGGTTGTTTAGTCCTAAAGATGGTCGAAGATTCAGCCCTGACTATATGCTGATTATTAACGATGCTGAAAATGGGGAAATGTACTATCAATGCCTAATTGAGCCTAAAGGCGGTCATTTACTTGAAAAGGATGCTTGGAAAGAGGAAGTATTGATAAGTTTGGACGATGAAAGCCAAATTGTTTTTGACGCAGAACAAGATGATTCAAAAAACTATGTTGAGTTCTTAAATGAAGTCAAATCGCATGGTTATAAAGAGGTCAAGTGTTTAGGCTTTAAATTCTACAATACAGAACCACGCACTGAATCAGAGTTTGCCATTGATTTCCAAACAAGAATGCCGAGTTAATCTCGGCTTTTTCTAAATGTAAGCAATTGATTATTATATCTTTGTGCGGTTGCTACATAATATCGGATTTTTATAGGTGGCTTAAGCCACCTTTTTTTGTTTTAAAACTTGTATGAAGTCCAAAAAACACCTTTGGGAATTACTCTATAAATGTCTTTTTCGTGTAGCTTGATAGGATTGTCTATTTTGACAGGATGAAGTCTGTGCATTTTATGTGTTGAGCCATATTCGCCACAGTGATTACATCTTGTGGTGATGCGATCTGCTTCTAGTTTTACGTGCAGCTTTAATTGCTCACTTTGGCTGTTAATGATATTGGTCAGATCAACTAACAGTTGTGGATCGGTCACTTCATTCTCACCGATCTGTTGAAAGCTCGGCATATACTCTGTAATCAGATACTTGTTTGCGACCTCATAGCCTCTACCAATCGTCATAAAATAAAGGGGTTGTTTGCCACAAGAGCAGCTTTCCCTTTTAGTCAGTACAAAATCTGTTGGTTCGTTAATTTCTGAATCTAATTTATTAACTGAACCCCATACAAAAAGACCAAGTATCAAGCGATCAAAATCCTCTTGGCTGTAGGGAATATAGTTGGGATCAACAGTAAAATGATACGCATACACCGATAGGGCTGTCGGGCCTTCTTGGTTGTTTAAGCTCACATAAAATACGTTCCCGACTTGGCTTAAGGCTTGTAGGCTCTTTGATCCGAAAAAAGGGTAATCTGTAATTTTTCTCTCAATGAACCAATAAGACGTAATATCCTGTTCTTTTAATAACTCGGTGTATTTTTTGATTTCATCGGGGTTTGGAAGTCGGGGATTGCTTGTATGGAAAACGGCGATTTTCTGATAATCCTGATCCACCATATATACATTGGCTGTTATTGATTCACCTGTTGAAAGCTCAATCTTATGCTCATGGTTGATCTCACGCATGTATTCATTCAATAGCGAAAGAACCGTGTAATCAAAATATAAATTCAGCCTATCAATTTTTGCGTGAGGGCAGTTGCTATCTTTTTCATGGTCAAAAAACTGAACACCTTTAGATGTTCTTTTGGCAATGGCTTTCCCTGAACAACAAGGCAAAACATAACTATTTTGAGTGTTGTAACTCATCAAGTGTTTCCAACTATCTTCGCTTAATTTATAGCTATAAGTTAGGTTTTTCGATGATTCACTATAATATGCTGATAATGCCATTTCGATTATGTTCTACAGGTTGATAACATCATAAAAACATATATTTTATTTAATCTCAAATGCTTTTATATATTATATTTTTAATCTATTTTTTATTAAAAAATAGTGTTTTAGTTGGACAGCGAGTATTGTTTTGGTTGGAGAGTGAGTATTGTTTTAGTTGGACAGTGAGTATTATTTTTATACTTGCATTAATGAATACAAAATAGATTATTTATTTCTGTTTTTGTGGTATATTTTATAATATTAAGACCTAATCTTTTGGATAATAAAATGCAAAAAAGTTCGCACACTTTAATTTTAATTTTCTTTTTGTTTTCAATGTTTGTTGCTTTAATATTTTGTGCTTGGAATTTTCAGCGTGGAATTGATGATATTGAAATAAGCGAACAAAGCTACTTTGAACTCTATAATTTATATGAATATAAAAAAGGTAGCCAAGTTGGTAAAGAGTTGAAATTTAAGATTAATCGTTCTGCTGCTGATTCTAAAATTACTGTAAAAGAGTATGAGGAAATAACAGGTTCTCGTACTTCCCCCCAATTAACATCTAAGCCCGAAATGAAAAATATTTATCAAGAAGCCAAACGAAAGGTATTGATGCTTTAATTTGATAAATATTTTAAAATGAATTATTAAGTTGGAATTACATTATGAGAATTAGTCGTTTATTATTTTTAATTAAGGTTCTAAATAAAAAAACCCTCAAATCGAGGGCTTTTTTTATGCGGTTTTTACTTTGTGTTTATAGTTTTTCCACCTAGATAAAACCTCTGTTAATTCAGGCTGTGAGCTTAAGAGTTTTATCAGGAAGTCACGCACATATTCAATCGTTGCATAAGCACCAAAGCGTTTTTGTATCTTTGCACTAAACAATATTTTGGTCGCAATATTATTGATTTCCTCGTCACTTAGATGGTTAAAAACATCTAAAGTGTGTTTATCTTTTTCGACAGCCAATTGGGGTTTGTCTTGTTGAGTAGTCATGGTTCGTCCTATTAGCGATTCATTATGCGGTGCAATACTTTTTTAGCGATATTTAAAAAGACCACTAGAAGCAATGGAATCAATGCAAGTAAAAATATATTGGCGATTAATTTGATAAATGGTGATGTTTGCGGTACTGCATGAGTAACACCATCAGCAATAGTATTTATTGGGCTGTTCTTATCCAATTCCCGACCAAAACATACAATGCCATTTTGGTTGTTAGAAAACTCAACAGGGCGGTAGCCTTCGGATGTAATTGGGATTGCGTTGCGTTTGGAAAATACATCAAAGGTATGTTCAGATGAGCATAAAAATTTATTGTAGATCGCAAGTTTCCCATTGTTCATGGCATTGAAGTGTAAGGTTGCAACTTGAACACTAGAAATGGTTGGAAGCATTACGGCGGTAGCAATGACAAACGCTGCACCACAGGTTAAATATTGGCGAAAGAATGTTTTTCCGAGCTTTGGAAATTTATCCATCACCACAACCCAAAACATAAATGCTAGGCTTGCAAAAACAATGAAATTTGTCGCTAAGAAGTAAAAAATAGCACCAAAAAAAGGAAGCGCAAAAGTCGTCAGTTGTTGCCACAATGGGATGTTATTTGTATCTAGGGTAGTGCGCTCTATTGGAAATTGCATACATTCAGAAACAGTACCACTACTACGCACATTGGCAATGTTGAGAGCTTCTTTTAATAAAACCTGATCATTGGCATTAAGTTTGAATGCACTACAACTTGTTTTTAGTGTTTGCAATGTATCGCCAAAAAAGTGCTGATACATATAAATAGGTATGCAGATAACAAAACTATAAATGGCTAATCTAAAGATTTTTCCTGATAAGGTGTCGCTAGGAAATTCCTCGTTGTATCTTATCCATAAGGGGTTCTTTTGGAGTTTTGAAAGCATAACTCACCTATGATCTTGTTTTTTCTTGAGCCAAAAAATCTATCGCTTGTCTGTAACCTTTGTTCGCAGCCATTTCGATGAGATGTAATCCATGTTCCCGATGTTCTGCAAAACCGATTCCCTTGTAGATCAAGCAACCAAGTGTATATTGCGCTTCGGGTGATCCCGCTTCGGATGCCTTTACTCGTAGTTTTAACCCTTTACTTATATCAGCCTTATATCCATATAAGCCATTTTCGTAAAAACCCGCCATAACTTGCATAGATGGGGGAAAGCCTTTTTCTATACCCAAATTAAGATAGGACAAGCCTTTTTCTCTATCTTCATCACTTTTGCCCGAATATTCGATTAGGTAGATCGCTTTGGCGTGTAGGGCGAGTACATTATCTTTCTCAACACCTATATCTAGGTATTTTAATGCTTCCTCTAAAATTTGGTTTTTTAGCTTTATATCATTGATTGCAAGTTTCTTATTGGATTTGGGAAGTATGTCGCTATACAGTGATTCAATATAGGCATCTACTTCGTCAGCAATTTGATTTTGGCTTTTACCTGTCGCATCCGTGTTAATGGGCGTGTTATTTGTGATGTTTTCAAAATCAACGATTTCAATATATTGGTTAAGTAAAATTTGCCCGAGTAATGATTCAGCATGAGCAGTTGAATTGGGTTTCGCCCATTTTAGGATTTCAATTGCAGAATTAATATCTTGTCGCTTGATGTACTCTTTGGCAAACTCAATGCAAGCATCATTGTGACCATTACTTGCAGATCGCTTTAACCAAATATAGTAACTATTTTCGCTATCCGACTGATTCTTTAAATAATGAGCAAATTTATACTGTGCTTGCTCATTATCCATAAGAGCTTGTAAGTAGCATTTCCAACGGTTTATTAGGTTCATCTAGCTTCCCCTTAATTTTTCATTTTTAAGTCGTCCAAACCACCATCTTCAACATACTCGTCACCTTTTAAACGTAATGATTCAGGTGCGGATTTAATGTCGGCACTTTTCATCTTGTTCGCAATCATTTCTACAGCATCACCTTCTTTAATGCCATATTCATTTTGAATCACTTGAAGTACATCCCTACGTGTTTCAATGCCTGTGTCGGGATCAACGTATCGGTTTTCGTTAAACTTATCCATTTCTTTTACGTTGCGGTCACTTGCTTGAAAGTTACCAATCATTTGAATTTGGCGTGAAGTCACAATGCTTGTGAGATAAATCGGGTTTTCAGGCGTGTATTGTGGGTAATACAAATCCTTTGTGGCATTTAGTGCGAGTTCTTGTTCATTCGCTCCACTAATTTCAGGATTAGTATTCACATCAAGAGGTTGTAAATTATCCCCGCTTAATGTCGCCTGTGTGAGTTGGTTCCGTAACGATGGAATGATGTTTTTGTTGTCTGTCGCTTTGTAGTGATTGCTTGCTGTGATATTTGAATATTTTACGCCATGCTTGCTTTGGAAGTAGCTAAATGCGTAATCCTTTAACGTAACAGCTTGAATGTACTTTTGCGGTGGGAGCGCAACAGCATTCCCCGACTTAACCGAAATTAAAATAGGAAGTTTCTTTAATTCGCCCTTATTATTATCGAAAAAGGCGTATTCACATTGCATGTTTTTATTGCCTTTTAAATCCACAGTCGCAATCTTAAGATACGGCGTTCCATCTAAGAATGTCGCATAATTGGATACTTTTTCTGCATCCCCACCCATATCCGCATTTAATATAGATATTAAATTCGTTAAGTCATTAGCGTTTGGTGATCGAATATCAATATTACTTGCAGTTAATTTTGCAATCGTACCTTTTTCTTGGCTTTCAAGGTTGCTCAAACAGCTATCAAAGATCGCAGCTTGATATAGCTTGGATAGAGGGGCGTTAGCACTTGTGCTAAACGTGCTACAACTGCTAATGAAAGGCGTAACACCAATGGCTAGTGTAGAGAATATATAACCAATCTTTTTCATAATATTGCAGAAATAATATTTTGGATTTCGATGTTTAAATAATAACATTAATTAATTATTTGGGTTATTATTATTTTAATATTATCTAAATTATATCTTTTGGTATTCTTGTGGACTTATTAACTGTATTCATTATTGTGTTGGTCGTCATAGCTTTTATTCTTATTGGTGTCCTAAACGGTAAATACAAAAGAATTGAGCAAGGCCGAAAGGGTGAGGCTATTGTCACTAAAAAGCTAAATTTTTGGCTAAAGTCGTCATCATCCCATGTGTTAAATGACATTACGATCCCAACCTCTAGCGGTACTACCACCCAAATAGATCATCTTGTAATCTCTACAAGAGGTATTTTTTGTATAGAAACCAAAAATCTAAATGGAACAATCTACGGAAATAAAGACGATCAGAATTGGAAGCACTTTAATCGTAGAGGCGATAAAAACAATATGTTTAATCCACTTAAGCAGAATCGTGGCCATATCAATAATATCGCAAGAATACTCCGTATCTCACCTGATGAAATTCAAGGATTCGTGGTTAATGTCGGAAGTGCCAAGCTCAAAGGCGATATAAAACCCTTCTTTTCAAAACCATTAATTGAAACAGGTACAGGGTTTATTTTTAAGCTTTGGCGTTTACCAAAAAATGCTATCAGCCAAGATCAGGTGGATAGTTATTTAAATCAGATTCAATCGGTTGCTCTTGAGCGTAGTCGCAAGACGAACAAACAGCATATTAGCAACATTAAAAAGCGTTATAAGTAGGATAAACATTAATGAATAGTTTTAAAATAAAACCCATTATGGTCGCCGTAATGTTGGTTGCGGGTGTCAGTCATGTTCATGCTGAAAGTTGGCGCAAAATTAGCGATCTTCAAATATCTGAAAGTTATGTTGATCGTGATTCTATTCAGTACAAGCAAGAGCCAAATGGTCAGCTAGGCAACCAAATTAATTACATTACAAAGTTGGTGTCTAAGTCTAAAGAATCAGGGTTAGATAAAGGTAATTATGTTTTATCTAATGTGATAGATGACTGTACTACCCATGATCAAAAAATTCTAAGTTTGCGTATCTTTGATGCTAGGGATAATCTTCTTACCATTATGTCGGGTGGTGAGGGTTATGAGGATCGTCAAAATCTTGATCGGAACTCCGCACAGTACAAAGCGCATGAAAAGCTATGCCAAGAACTCGCTGCTCGTAAAAATCCTGTTGTAGCACCTGTTGTAGCACCTGTCGCTAAACCAACTCCACCTGTAGCTCCAACTCCACCAATTAATAAAGCCTTAACCCCGATTAAAGCTTTACCTGTTGCGCCTGTAGTTGAAACACCTGTTGCTATCGCATTGCCTAAAGGTGTTGATCCAAACAATGTAAATCAACAGGTAGTTAGCCAAATCCAAAAAGAAATTGACGATCCTGACAATACAACACCGATTGCTAAAAATAAGGCTATCGAGCAAGTTCAGCCAAAACAAACCGTTGCTAGTGATGATTTAATGGCGGTGGCGAGTTCTGCTACTACAGTTGCAACACAGACAAGCAATGTCCCAAATGTGGCTGAACAGCAAAGCCCTAAAGCTGTAGATGCTAACGCCGTAGCCACTCAAAATACTGATGTTAATTCAAAGGATCATAATTGGTCTTATGTTGGTACTAGCACCAATGTTAAAGCGTATGTTGATCAATTATCTATTCAGAAAAATGGCAATACCAATCGTGTTACCTATTTAGCTCGGTTCAATATTAATGAAAATTTGAAAGGCATGTTCAAGACAGGCGAATCAATGATGGTACGCACGGTTTCAGATTGCTCTAATGGCACAATGATGAAACTTAGCTCTATCCGTTATGACTTGAAAGGCAAAGAGCTTTCTCGTAAAAACTATTCAGGTAGTAGTGCTAAGTTTGAGAAAGTCACACCAAATACATTAAATGATTCTGTTCATAAAAGTGTTTGTTCTTAGTTTTGAATAGATATAAAAAAGGCCATTTAATATGGCCTTTTTTTTGCAGAATTAAGCGGTTTTTTGCGATTCAGCTTCGTACTGAATATTCCAATAATCAATTGCGCTGTCTTGGAATTGCACACGTTTACCGATCAACTTGAACAGTTGAACATTTTGCAGAATTTGAGTGAGGGCTTTTCCTTCCGTTTCATTTCCCGAAGCACGTGTCATTAAGCTCAAAATGCCTTTGTAGATTTTAGGGCGTTTTTCAGGATCATTCTGAATTTTTGATAAGCCTAAAAATAGACGTTCCTTATTTTTGACCTGTTTCACCGAGCTTGAGTAATCAACGATTTCAGCAATACGCTCCACAAACAACTCATAAGTTGCTAAATCTTGCTTTAACCGTTTTTTCATGTGGTTGGAAACAATGTACTGATTTTCGCCATTTTTTGCTTGGTTCGGTGTCTTTGAAATCAACCAATAGCTGATTGCACGGTTTAAAAATTCTTCCGTGTCATAGTCACCAATTAAAGGCTCTAGTTTTGCCTTAAGCTTGGTTTCAGTGATCGGCTTTGGTGTGTTGATTGCAAGGATCGTATTTCGCAAAAGATCAAAAGTTTCCACACTCTTTAAGGTGAATGGCTTTTTGATAACTTCCTGTTTTGCAGCTTTCGCATCCAATTGATTTAAATTAGGGGATGGCTCAAGCGTAAGTTCAGGTGGCTCAATATCTTGCTTCGTTGGTTCTACAACTTCTTTAGTTGGTTCTACAGCTTGTGCTAAGTCAGGTAAAGATTTAGCTTTCTCACTTTCAAGGGCCGACTTCAATGTAGATAGGCGTAACAACTTCGGATCGTTATAAACCTCACTCCCATCCTTGAAGAAGTTGATCGTTTCATAGCGTTTGAGTAGGCTCGTTGCATAATGAACTTCGCCTGTATTGTTTGAGAACATGAGCATTAATGCTTTCTCAAATTCATCGGCTGTCTTTGGTCGAGCGTTATAGTTCTGTGATGTAAGGATTAGTGTTGATAGGCTTGCAATAATACAGGCATCTTTTGGCGATAGAGAGATACTCATTTCTAAAAGCTGATTGTATTTTTGATTGCTTAACAGCTTCTCGTAACGATCAAATGTATAGTTGATCGTGTCTATTTCGTGATTGTTTAAAAGATATAAAACAAACCCTTTATTAATCGTAAATAGGTCGGCTGAATCTGTTTTAGTCAGTACGTTTGCACGTTTTAATTTGCTGAAAATCGTATTATTGGATACTTCTACTGTTGTATCGCCTTCCTCTGAAATTGCGAGATCAATCAGATTAAGAATCTCATTTTTTGGAACAGGGGTGTTGTTGTATTGTGCCTTCACAAAACTTGCACAGGTTAATCGCACAACATTCAATTCTTTACCGTTGGCAATCACCAAACCTTGTTTTTCAGCTTTGATTTGGCTACCAACTAAGGTATTTGGATTGATGTGCTGATTGTTTTCAGAAAAGTAGGTTGCATCGGTAAGCTGAATGAGCGATTCCTTAAAGGCTTCTTTGCGTGAAGCTTGTTGGAATGCCTCAATTTCATCTTCCTTGCTCATAGCATAATTTGCTGAATTTGAAACAGGGGCGGTTTCTTTTTTATTCCATGATTGAGCATTATCTTTGTGATGTTTAGTCGTCTGATTAAAGCGAGAGTTACCTTTCTTTAAAACAGCAATCACATTGCCATTATTTTTGACAGTTGTGCGTGACAAAACTTCTTGCTTCATCTTGTCTGCAAAACTTGTGCTTTCATTGCTTAAAGGTTGTGGGAAATCATCTTCATCATATTCATCCTGATATGTGCTGTGATTTGGGTATTCTTGGCTAATCGGTGGATTTTGAATTGGTGCTGTTTGTTTTTGCTGCTCTTGAACATCAAGCGTTGGGATGTTTGATGTATCGTTAAAAATGCCTTTTATTGAAAATTCATCGGCTATATTTTTTGAGCTTGGTGGCGTGGTTGCAACGATCTCTTTCTCTATGGTCGGTTGCGTTGGCTGTGATGGAATTTGTACATCTAGCTGTTGTTTCTTTAGTGGTTGAGGCGTGTTGATTGATTGTTCTGATATTGCAGTCATAGCCGTTTTATAGGCGTAATCTGTTGTGATGTATGTTGTTGGTATATGTTCAATATGGATTTTATTTGGCGGTGTTTTTAAAATATCATTCAGGTCTAAATCTTTTTGCTGAAAAAAAACAGAGTTGCTACTAATGTGGATTTCATCAAAGTTATTCTTATATAGCCCAATAAGATAAAAAAGAGTGAATACATCATTCCCATTATCCGTTAATGGCGGGGCTTTGTACATTTCAATCAAATCTTTCTTAAAAAGGTCTGAAAGCAGGGCAACTTCATCTATTGAATATGGGGCTATATTCTCTTGGTAGATCAAAATCGTCTTGGCGAATTTTTTGGAAAGTTGCTGTAGTATATTTGCTGAATAGTGCAAATTAATACTATCCAATAGCAATATTTGTTGCATGAATTTTCCTTGAGATATAGATAGATGTTTCTTATTGATAAAATAAATAGTATTTAATTTGAATAGTTAAGTCAATATATATGTTTTCAATGGGTTTTGAGTATTTTTTATTCTATATTTTTGGTATATATCACCTGATGACATAATCGGGCAATAAATTAGCTGTTATTTACCTTATAATAAAAAAAGCCCCAATTTTAAATCAGGGCTATTAAATGATTAAGCTTCGGTTTCGGCTTCCGCTTCACCTTCTTTTTCAACAAGAAACTCGCTAAGATCACGACCTTCGTTGATGTAATTTTGCAACCAAACAGGTTTTTTACCACGACCTGTCCATGTGTTCTTTTCAGCAAGTTCAAGGTCTGTGTCACGATAGCGGATTGGAACCACTTTGGTTTTCTTGGTGCTTGGAGCTTTAACCAATCCCTGACTTTGTGCCTCTGCTAAAAACTCCTCAACCGTTTCAAAATTCAATTTCTTAACTTCTTGAAGCATCTCGGCATACAGAACCTTTACTTCCTCTTTAATCTTGTCATTAAGATCATCGGATAATAGTGAGATGATTTTGCGAATGCCCGCAGCATTATGTTCTGATAATCCTGTGGCGATTTGCATAGCTTGTTCTTGCGTTAAAGTATTCTCTTTACTTAAAGACATAACGACCTCATATAATAAATATTTCAGCTAAATACAATTTAGTTTTCAATAATCGGAAGTTACTATATTGAAATTTAATAAGCAATTTTAATGATTCAAAAACTTTAAAAAAAGATGCAAAAAACAGCTTTTTTTAGTTATGTGCAGTAATAATCTTTAATATTCTAATAATCGCTTTATATTTGCTTTAATAATATTCTCAATAAATACCATGTTTCGTGCATTGTATTTTTTTTGTTACCGAAATATTAATCTCTCACTCTGCTTCTCATTCTTGGTGGACTGTCTTGCTCGGTTTTTTGACTTCCTCTATTTGGCGGTTTTTTTGGTCAATTTTATTTGCAAATAATATGTTTCCCTACCTCTGTTTTTATTTAATTTGCTATGGATTGATTTATTAATGTTTTATTTATTTTTATGGAAATAAATATATATTTAAACTAAAATGATATTTAAATATTAGATTATATGTATATCGTTATGGCCTTGCGATTGACTGAAAAAGAGTTTAATACCTTGATCACAAAGGGTAGCTTTCAGCCCCAAAAAGATCAGGGTGAAGAAACAAAAAAAGAGAACAAGTATCGTAATAGTCGGGTGGAGTATGATGGGCGTAAGTTCGATAGCGTCAAAGAGCGTGACCGATACATCACTCTGATTTATATGCAGAAAGCAAAAATAATTAGAGATTTACAGTGTCAGGTTCGATTCGTGCTAGAGGATGCTGTCGAGTTTAAATATGAAAAAAGAAAAAAATTACCTATTCGTTATTTTGCTGATTTTACCTATATTCTAAATAGCACCAACGAGCTAGTTGTGGAAGATGTGAAAAGTATTAGAACTCGCTCTTTATCAACCTACCGATTGAAGAAACACTTAATGAAAGCTCGGTGGAAAATAGATATTGTTGAGATATAACTTATATAGAGGGATGTGATTATGTTTTTAAAACAATTTATTTTTTCAAATAGTTCATCTAATCGCTTAGTGAGAAAAAACCTGTATTTTTTCTTTGAGGAAGATGTGCGTCCACATACACACCATATCAGTGCCTTTTTCTCTGATTGTAAGCGATCTTTATCAGATGATAGCTATCAAGACTTGGCTTTGAAAATCCCCGATATTCAAAAAGAGATTATTGATTTCATCTTAGTTCACGTTGATGACATGGATTCAAAGCAATTTCTAAAAGAGTTGGGCCAATATCAAACTTCCGACTTAATCGCTGTTTGTGAGTTGCTCACAGAGGAATTTATGGCAAATACCCATGCTGTTGATACTCTTGTTGAGATAACGGTTCGTTTAAAGGATATTGAAAATGATCCGAAAACACGGATAAATGAAATTAAACATTAATTAAAAGATTGGCTACACCGTGCTAGTTACTAGCACGGCGTTGGCGAATGGTTCATTAGAAAAATCGAGTGAACAGCGACAAAAACTTTGATTGGAACTCTGATGGGGCGTTATCCGAACCTGTTAATAGAGTAATGCAAACAAAGGCAAATAGTAGGGCGCAAACGGTAATGATTATTGGGCGCATAATGTAACTCTTGGTAAGTTTATGTTAGTGATTGTTACTTCCTGATATTAATTTAAGTTTGTATATATTGGAATAAGGTTTTTTGATTTATTTAATCTAAGTAATTATATTTAATGGCAATTAATTAGATTTTATAAAAAATGGATTAATTTTTTTTAAAAAGGTGCTTTATGTTAGGTATGAAAAGATCAGAACTTGCGGTTTTAAGTCGTCACAATGTTCTTGAAAGTGTATATATTGCACAGCTTGATTTAGAAGCTCTTGAGGGGGTTGCACGGGATTTGGAAATCGAAAATCAGCCTCACGATAAGAATAAGTACGTTATATACGTCCATACAATATCACCCGATTTGGGGCGTAAATTAAGCAAATCGTATATGCTTGATGATGATGAAAAGTTCATTCGGCTTTTTGATTCAGTGGATCAGGCGATTGAACAGTTGCGGGAATCGAAATGTAGTCTATACCCTGTGGTTCAATATATTGCTTAAAGGCAGGGGGATTTTATGGCGAATGTTACAAAGGCAGAATTAAAAACGCTTGTTCAGCATGATTTTGTCGAACAGGTGGTGATTAAACAAATTAGTTTGCAAGAACGCCGTTCTGTTGCAAGCGTCTTGGCTTTGTTTGATGAGGAATCAGATCAAGGCTCATTGTTTGAAAGTGCCGAAGTTGCGCCAAGTGGTGTGGTGTATTCGGTAATTATCCTTAAGAAAGCGAATGGATCGTCTGAACGTAAACACTCATATTTACTGAATGATGATCAGCGCACAATCAAAAATTTTAATTCTGTTGATGATGTTGTGGCGTTATTGAATGAATTGAAATATCAGGGAGCCGTTAGCTTAGGTTTGGAAGCAGTTTAAAATCTGTAGTCGTAAAAAAGCCCCAATATGAAATTGGGGCTTTGGCCTTTTAGACTACGATGCCTAAGACCTTCATTATAATTCTATAGGCCAAGCATTGCATAGTTTGTACGAACTGAAATTTCCTCTCTTTTCCTGTTTTCGTCAATGAAACTTAGAACTACATCACTTAGATCGTGAAAACTATAAACTCCACCAAGTTTGCGCTTAAGTTGTTTTTTCATTTGGGTAATGCGGTCAGGGCAGTAGTGTTCTATTGCTTTGTTCCAACCTTGTTCTAATCCCAACATGCGGTTATTGTCATCTTCTAGCGTAATATCGACCTCATACGGTTCCGCATAGTAACAACTAAAACTAACAGTCAGTACCAATGCTTCATCAAGATCAGCTTGTGTCGCATCAAGGGGCATTGTCTTGTTCGTCATCGTCATTGTCCTTTATGGCTTCGGGATTTTGGAATATCCCATCGTAAATACCGCCGTTTTGCGGTGCAAAGCGTGTAGTCGGGCTGTAGATGTTATCTAGATTGGAAACATTGATCACAAGAAAACGCCCTGAACGGATCACCATGCCATGAGCGCACAGCGTTTCATAGGTTTGAATTGAATCTTTGATTTGATCAAATATAAATGGGCGAACATTAAATTGAATGTGCTGATAAGGGTAGGGCCGACCTATTAAAATTTGCGGTGAGGTCACTGATGGATTGATCTCGGTGATAATGCCACATACATCTACTGAACGATTAACTAGATGTTTCGCATCTATAGAGTTATACGCTTGTGCATAACACGTACCCGATAACAGTAAAGGGAAAAGCCATGCAAATTTATTCAATTTATTCATTTTGAGTATTCAACCCGACTATGCTTGTTCTAACTTTAGTTTAGCAATTTCTTTGCTTTTTTGAGCAGCTATCTTCTGTTTAATCACATCTTTTACCCACTCACTAAAATCTACGCTGTTGGCGAAATCAAGTAGCTCTTTTTCTAGCATTTTATTGAATGAAACAGACTTAATTTGTCGCTTCTTTTCATACTTTTCGCTTGCTTGTTTCTTGGCTTTATTCATGGGCGTGATCCTTTACTTTCTCTGTCGGGTACTGCTGCATTAGGATAATGTGCTATTAGATTGAAATTGATTTATATATAATATACTAGGATTAATATAAATTTTTATAAATAATAATAGTTTATGCTGTATTGTTTGATTTTAATATACAATTAATTTTAACCCTTTGTTTTTAAATAACTAAATTTGTGAAATATTTTTTTATTGTTTTTTTAAAGTTATTCAGTAATAATTTCTAGCGTTATTTATATTGGATAATGGCTAAGTATTCTTTATTGGTATTCTTTATTGAATATGATTATGTTGAATAGGTCGTCCATAGAGTAATCTTCATTTGGTCTATTGTTGGGTGGAATTGAATTGGGCTTGGTATTCCGATATACAGGAAATTGATACTTCGCCGTTTTTCATGGTTCTCTATCCATTGATATATAAGGGTTTTAAGTTTTGCCGATGAAATGTGTTTTTTAATCGGAAAAACTTTATTTTAGGTTTTAGGTGCATTGGTTTATGTCGGATAACAATATCATTCAATTTCCAAATTCAGATTTGATCACTAAGAAATTGAGAGCAGATTATTTCGAGGTCTTAGAAAGGGATGATCCAATGGAAATGTTTGAATGGGGGCGTAAGTTTTTTCTTGGTCTTGAGGTTCCTCTTAACTTTGAAATGGCCAACACGCTTTACACGAAATCCGCAGAAGCCCGCCATGCAGAAGCTCAATTTTTAGTAGGTATGAATAACCTCATTGGTGATGGGGTAGATCAGAATATCGCTAAGGCGATCTATTGGTTAAATCAAGCTGCTGAACAAGGTCAGGTTAATGCTCAATATCTTCTCACTGAAATCTACACACAAGGGCAGTATATCAAACCCGATTTCCCTAAAGCTGTGTATTGGCTTGAGCGTTTAACTCAAACAAGTGACCATGAAATTGCGCCGTATATCTTGGCTCAAATCTATCAGCAAGGTGTTCATGTTCCAAAAGACCTGAAAAAAGCCATAAATCTTTATATTCAATCCGCAAATCTTGGCTTTACAATGGCGCAGTACGACTTGGCTAAATTCTACCTAAGTGGCTATATGGTTGAAAAAAATGTAGATCAGGCTCTCTTTTGGTTGGGGAAATCCATGCGTACTAGAAACCCCGAAGCTGAATATCTACTCGCTACCCTGTATGAATCAGGGCAAGAGGTTGAGAAAGATATGCAAAAGGCTATGCAGCTTTATCAACATGCAGCCGACATGGGCCATATCCCTTCTTTAAACCGCATGAATGAATTTAATCGGGTTAATCTTTCCCGAGCTTCGGATCACCAAGCTTCGGATAAACCTATTGATGAAACCATAAGAGCTTTATTCGGGGATAACTACAAACCATAAGGGTGTTGGTTATTAATTTATTTTGTTTTGTGTGGTATATATTATATAATGGCTTGTAAATAATATGAGCTTGCATCAAGTGAGAGGCTTAAAGTGGTTGTGAGTAATCATAATAAAATCATGGAAGAAATGCGCCAAAGTGCAGAGCAAGGGATTCCTTTCGCCCAATATCATTACGGTATGGCGTTCTTGAATCGCATGGGAATGGGTTTGCCTAATGATGCAGTTGAAGCTGTTAAGTGGATTACAAAAGCTGCTGATGCTGAATTTCTGCTTGCTCAACAGATGCTTGGTATCTTTTACAGTCGGGGTAAGCATGTAGAACGTAATCGAGATAAAGCTGTGCATTATCTTGATGGCGCATCAAAGCAAGGCTGTGTTGAATCTAAAGCTGAATTGGCGGTACTCTTACTTGATCGGTTTATACCTAGAGAGCAACAACGTAAAGGTAAAGATTACTTATTAGAAGCGGTTGAAGCCAATCATATTCCCGCAACTTTCTTGCTTGGATCATTGTTAATCAATGGTGATTTCTTTGATCAAGATATAGAACGAGGCATCAAAATCTTTAAGGTTTTGGCTGAAAATGATCTTAAAGAAGCGGTCACTCAACTTGCGATCATTTACTTACATGGATTTCATGTTGAACAGGATGTGAAACTTGCAATTCAGTACATGGAAAAGTCAGTTAAGCTCAAAGATAAAAATGCCATGTATTACTTGGCTCGTATGTATCTATCAGGTGTTACCAAAGAGCTTGGTTGTCTTGATATAGGTTACTCTAAGCCTATCCTGATTCATGCTGATTATCTTGAACAAGATACTCATAAGGGAGTTGCATTGTTGGTTGATGCAACCAATAGTGGTCATTTACGTGCTATGTACCACATCGGTGTGATGTTGTTGATTGGTGAGAATATTCAACAAGACAGAACGGAAGCAATTAAACTACTTAAACAGGCAAAAGCAATGGGTTCTGTTGATGCAGCAAAATATTTAGAAACTATTGAGCGCACGGAAAATCTTACCCACTGATTTAATGTTGTTGTCACTCGTTGTAACTTTACTTAGCCACAAGAGGTTCATTTTATGAAATTGGTATCGTGTTTAATTCTTGGTGTTTCAGCATTCGCATCCATTTACGCCAATGCAAACTCGCCTATTAGTGAAAGAACCTTTCAAGATTTTAATAATTATGCGAATCAGATAAAAGCTTGGGAGTGTCGTGATATGGAAAATGGCGGTACACGACTTAAGGTTATTGATGAAACAGGTCACGGAACAATGGATAAAGTACCAAGCTCAAACGCTGCATTTAGGGGAACCAATCGACCAACCGCCTCTTTACCGCCGTGTCGTGTTGATTTGATTGACCCACCATCACGCCGAAAACCTAAATAATAAGCGGTATTTGTCTTTTAGAAACTTTGTCTTTAATTGTACAGGAAGCATTTACCATGTCGGAATTGATTAAGAAAGCTCAAAAGGGTGATGTTTCATCACAGGTAGAGATTGCTGAAAGTTATTTCTTGGGTAATGCCGAAGAACGTGATTCTAAGCAAGGTCGGTTTTGGGCGACTAAGGCAGCCGAAAAAGGGGATGTGAATGCTCAATACCTATTGGCTGTGTCTTATCTAGGTTCTTTCCCTGTAGAGTGTGAAATTAATAAAGACAAAGCTTTCTATTGGGCGAGTAAGGCAAGCGAACAAGGTCATCTTGGGGCTATGGTGATTACCGCAAATGCGTATCTCTATGGCAATGGTATCCCCGCTGACCCGACTAAAGGAATCCAAATACTTAATCAAGCGGTGCAGCTTGGTGGAGCCGAAGCCGAGTTTTTATTAGGTTCGCTCCATATTAATAATATGTTTGTTGAGGAACCTAGCCCAACCAAAGGTGTGCAGTTAATTAAGAGTAGTGCAGATAAAGAGTTTGCTTATGCTCAATATATTATAGGTGCGATCTATAGTGAGGGTGTGCTACTACCTCAAAATGATGAAAACGCTATTTTCTATCTTAAAAAAGCAAACGAGTTCGGGATTCAAGAAGCCAAAACAGCTTTAAATGATATTGCTCAAAAAAGTAAGCTTGAAAGACAAAAGCTTGAGCAAGGCTTTAATGCCATTATTAAATTGGCTGAACAAGGCGATTCAGACAGTATGTATATGTATGGTCGTATGTTGTTCTTGGGCGAGTTGGTTGCTAAAGATGTAGATAAAGGCGTGGACTTCTTAACCCAAGCGTCCGAAAAAGGTGATCGAGAAGCACAGTTTTTCTTGGGTTCAGCCTATGCCAATGCCATTGAAGTGAATTTGGATTTAGATAAAGCCGTTTATTTCTTTCAAAAAGCAGCCGAGCTTGGCCATTCAGAAGCTCTTTATGCAATGGCATATATCTTTCTCTACAATGAGCAGTACCGCAATAAATATCGGTTAAAACTTGCCGTGTTAAATGAAGAAGCCCTAAGCAACCTTATCAAAGCTGAAAAACTTGGTAATGAAAATGCCAAAGCACTACTTAAGCAAATGGCTGAACAAGCAAAAGCCCCTGTAGCTGTGGTATCTCATTTTCATCATTGAGTTCAATGTTGAGTTCAATGTAAACTCGCACCGTATTGAGTTCAATGTAAACTCGCACCGTAAACCATTTTGCTCTAGCTGATATATGCGCCGTGCATATATCAGTTTTTTTTATGGTTATTTTAAAATTTTGGGAATGTTTTACTTAGTTATACATTGCTATACTTAGTTATACAATGTTATACTAAGTTATACAAATGATTCATTGGATGATTCAGTGAAAACCCATTCTAAAGATATATTGTGTGAACCACCTTCACCCGAAGAAATCAGGGCGATTCGTGGCAAATTAAAACTAAGCCAAGAGCAATGTGCAACTTTGGCGGGATTGAGTGGTCGTAATATTTGGTCGCTGTACGAATCAGGTGCAAAGAAGCCAACGGCGCAGACATGGACTGCTTTTTGTTTGGCAACCTCAACCCATCCTCGTTATAGCTTGAATGATCTACATGATCTTGATTTCAATAAAAGCATGTTTACTGATCTTGATGCGAAGATTAAAGAAGATGAAATGCTAAATTTACCTGTGTGGTTTATGCATCTTATTCGCAACAATGATGCCTTTTTATATATCTTGGAACAGTCCATTCAAAGACGTTTCGTTACCGAATTTAATCGGTTGATGGATGCTAATGTTGTCCTAGTCCCAACGGTCTATCAGCAAGTTTCTACCTTTGAACGAATGATTGATCAGGCAACAGGGTATAACCCCGAAGTGAAACAGGTAGAAGAACTATCAGGGGATGACAAAATCTTGTTTAAAACCCAAGTGGATCATCAAGATTTTCTGTTTAGTGCCAATCGCCGTGATTTTAATCGGTTTTTGTATTTTGTCTTTCGGTTAGTTTACATTCCGATGTTCGATAAAATGATGATGGGCGAGTTAGACGATCAGGGTGAAAAATAAAAGTCAGCTTTGCAGTAGTTCAGTAGATATAGCGTTAATTTAAAAATGTAGGATAGCGACCATGAGTATAGATCGGAATATTATTGTAGAAGTGTTGGAAATTCCAAATCATGTTGATTTGGCAGCGAAGTTTAAATTAGATCAATTAGAACAAGTTTTACAGTTCCAACAGTCACAGCGTTCTATCTTACTTGAACGTAAGGATTCATCGGTTGATGGTTATGAGATTGAACAGATTAATAACGAGTTGGCAGGGATTCGCCTAGAAACAACCAAACTCAATAAGGCAATTGCAATCCTTAAGGTCAAGAAAAAACCGATTCAAATTAAACAAGAAAAAATGGCAACTGTGCAAAAAACTATATCAGTCAATTTGCCTGTGGTTCCTGAACCTTTGGTCAGTATTGTGCCAATTATCCAAGCTGCTCGAAAGGTCACTGAACTCACAGAGGATTTTGAGCTAGATATTCTCAAAGATGCGCTTGTTTATATTCGTGAATGTCGTGAGGTCATGGTGAATGCGCTCAATCAAAATAAAGAGCCATCACTCACCGAGATTTATCAAGGCAAACTTCGTGAAATTAATAATCAGATTGATCGTACCCGCAGAGCTATTAATCAAATTGAAGTGGCCAATCGTCCTAAAAAGACTAAGAAAGCAGTACCTTTGAAAAAGACGTATGCTTACCTGAATACATTTAATCAAATCGCCGTTGAATTATTGCAAGCGCAGTACCCCGACTTGTTGGATGAAATTCAGCAAACCGCTAAAATTAAGGCAAAAGAAATCTTAGATGAAACCTTAGATGAAGTGGTTGAGGGTGAATAAATGTCAGTCAGCAAACTTAATTCCCAACATAGATTGGCCAATCAGGTTAAACGCCTAAAAAGCTATGTCGAGGTCGCTCAAGAGTTTAGCGAAGCTGATCTTGAAAACGCCTTGCTACATTACAAGAAAAAGCGTGATGAATATCTTGAACAGCTTGAAACACGTGTCGCACAAAACGAACTGAATCAGGCAAAAGATAATCTTGCTTTAGTCAGCAATGAAACTGACAAGATTAAAAAAGCTTTAACCATTATTCGTGCAAATCGCAAAAGTAATGGCGTGATCGTGATTAAGCGAGGTAACACCGAAAAGCTGATCAATAATCAAGATCAAGGGCCAAGCCTCACAGAAACTCTAAATCACTCACTCCCGATTATTGCGAACTGTCCTAAAGTCGGGGAATTGTGTGAGCGTCTAAGTGAAGAACATCTACGTGAAGCTTTAGACTATTTGAGTAAACTTCGTAAATTTTTGACTACTCAATATGAAGTGCATAAGGTGTGCAATGAACAAGATTTCCAAAAGCAGATCGCATTCATTAATCGGGGGATCAGTGCTACTCGTAAGGCTGTTCATCAATTTGTTTTAAAAGCGCAAAGTGCAAAAAAAGATGATCTGAATATCCGAAATAAATCACGGTACTTTCGATATTTTCATGCAGCAGCTTTAGAGTTGTTGCGTGATGATACGGCGTTACTTCAACAGCTAGATGAAATCGCTTTGCATCAAACAGAAAAATATCTCTTTGGGGATAATGAAGATCAGGGGGATTTGGACGAAAAATGAAAAAATTTATATTACCTCTTGCCTTAATGGTGTGTAGCAATACCTTTGCTGTCACGGTAGATGATTTGGGCTTTAAATCGGTGTTTAGAACTTTTTATCCCAAAATGTTTAATGCCTCTATGCGGGATATGCAAGAAGAAGTGGATCGTTATCAGGCGTTGGATGATCAAGATAAGCTCACGGATGATTTTAAACTTCCTCAAGTGGGTGTGAATGATGCTAAAACTCAATATTTGGCATTCCTGTATCCACCTGAACCCTATAAAAACGCCAATAATGAAGATAGATATTTGGTCTATGTTAAAAAGCGTGAAATAGCGCAAAGCTTTGATGAACATGATCGACCTGATGGTTATGGTTTTTCTGATACCTGTCATGCGTGTTCTAGTGGTCGGGTTGATCTTTATATTTTTAAGAAGAATGCCAATGGCACGTATGATCTAGTGTCGAGATCAAAGAACAATCTTGATTATGCTTCAACTTATGGTGATGTTGCCTTAGATGTAAAAGGTCTTAGTCATCGGATCGTAAAAACAGGCGAGAATGAAGTTGGTTTTTTTGATACGACATTTCATGCTTCACATTATGGTGCAACAGACAATTATCTTCACTTAATCCGCTTAAATGAAACAGAAGTTAAAGGTTATCTGATTGCCGAAAGTTCAGGTGATAATAGCGGTAGTTATGGTGAGGACGAACAATCGCCGTTGAGTTATGAATATAGCTCTGAATATAGAACGGTAGAACAGCCGAATGTGCAAGACTATCCTGTTGAGATTAAATATAAAGGTGATCACTATAATGAGGATAAGGAAAAAGTAGAGAAATTTAATAAAATTAACCGATATGTACTGAACCGTGTTAAAGGTGAGTATGTATTGTCATCATCACAAAACTATTAATACCGACTGATATTTTGAATCGTAATAAAAAGGAAGCACAGCCATGACAACAGAAACTACGAATTACCTTGATAAAATTATCGCAAATAGTTTGGGCGGTATGTCAGATGAATGCGTATTAGAACTTAAGATATTGGATCATTTTTTTAAGCAGTTGGTGGAGCTTGGCTGTCAATTGGTTCAGGTCTTTGATGGTGAGGATGTGATTAAGATTAAGGACAATGATATATACACGGTGTTGAATCATGTTTTTTCTGTTGATGAATCAGAGGTCAGATTTATTGCTCATAGTGGTGAGAATATCAGCCTGTATATTTTATTGGGTAACGGCGAAACCTATCCGATTTATGACCATACGGTGATGAGTGAAGAATTAGAGCAGCAAATTTTTGGTAATTTTGGTGAAATTGTGAAGTTGTATAGCCCCGAGATGTATGAATTGCATTGGGCGTAAAATTAGGGTTTAAGGCTGTGTTTTTATGATTTAGAGTGCAGCCAATAAAAAAAGATTCATAACCAAGAGCTATGAATCTTTTTTTTATGCGAAATGATCGCTGTAAGTGAATCTACTGATCTGAATTATTGGGTGATTCACACTCTTTGTTTTGCCAATTTTCGTCAAATATTTCCCTTGTCATTGGGATTATACTATTGGTAAGGAAACCTGAATCGGTGTCGATGTAGTAGTAAGGAAAGTTAATGACATAGCGGTAAGGTTTAGTACCAAAATCTTTGGATTTGACTGTGCCACAGTTTGCAGAGGTTGGTTTAACCACAGCACGATTTGGGTGTTTGAAATGCCCTTTCATAAATTCGATATTATAGCTTTGTTGTTTTAAGGCTCTTTTGGGTGCATCTTTAATGTATTTGAAGTATGCAATGTTTTCACTTTCACGTTTCATTTGTTCAGGTGTTGGACTATTTCGTGAATCTTGATGAATGGCATTACCGCCAAAGTTTTCAGGTTCCTCAATTTTTTTATCACACCCTGAAACAAGGATACCAACCGCCAAACAGAGTAGGATTTTTTTCATTGTATATGCATTAACGATATTATGTAGCAACCGCACAAAATTATAATAATCAATTATTTAATAAGAAAGAAGCCAAATTAAATTTAGCTTCTTTAAAAATAACTATCAGCAATCTATACAAAACCAATATTACTAACGATTACCTTTACTTCGATTATGTGTAATGCAAAGCATTTCACAATTATCTAAAGTTGTTGCACCGCCTTTACTCCAAGCCTGAACATGGTCTGCATCCATTTCTTTGAGTAAGTAAATCTTTGTCTTATTAGCATTGTTACCATTGGCACATAACGGACAATTTGAGATACTTTTTTGATTAGCGTCATTGGTTTGTAATGCGTAAGCTTTTCGCTTGGTTGCATCGTCAAATATACGAACATCCAATAAGCGTGTATCAGTTTCACCGCCCAATATGTATTCAAAAATTCCTTTTCTGTTTTTTACATAAGGGTCTGCATACAGTCTTTTAACATCATCAGCTATTTTAGTCGGGTTGTAAGCAATGGTTTTATAGCTTTCGTACAAGCTACCCCATTCTAAACCTTTCATTTCTTTTTCAATATTAAGAAAAATGGTACTCGCCCAATCTATAACAGTGTTGAAATAAGTAGTTAGCTCGTTTATATGATTGTCGTGGCGGTGCTGCCCCATGTAATCACTAACATTGCCTTTACTCACCCAATTTAGGGCTGTAGCTAAGAAATCCTGACGAATAGCACTACCACTAACAAAGCTACTCCATTTTTGAATTAAAGCGTTTTGAGAGTTGCTGAATTGGGCTTTCGCCAATGTAACAAATGAGCCTGAATACACCGCATTTAGTAGTTCTTGTTCATTAAGTGGAACACCCGATATATTGATAGTTTTAAACCATTCCTTAATTTCGGTTTCAGTACCATTGCATTCGTAAACTAAGATCGTTGTATCTAGTATTTTCTGCTTTTGGTCTTTAGGTAAACTATGGAAATATTGTGGGGTTTTGCTACCTTCAAGAAATATAGCGAACTTTCCTGTTAAAAACCGTCCAATACTTGTGATTCTTTGCTGACCATCTAACACCTCAAAAGTATCATCACCTGTCTGATTAAAGTAAATTAATCCTAATGGATAGCCCTTTAAAATGGATTGAATAACAGCTACGTCTTTTTTACCATCTGCGTATATATAATTCCGTTGATATTCAGGCTGAATAGTCAATTTACCCGACAAGCCAAATAAACCTTTTCCCTCAAGTTCGTTATAAATAAAGCCTTCGCATAGGTCTTTGATCGTGATTTTGGTATTTAAATTTGTTTGCATTTATTTCCCCTGACTTGCTTCTGTTGTTATCACATTCAGCATCATTTGCATGATTGCGATACAATCTAGTCCATTCCTTACTTTAATTTTCTTAAATTCAGCATTTTGATTGATGTTAAAGTTTGATGAAGTCATTGAACCTAGATATGCAATGCTTTCATCCAACATCATTGCGTTTGTCGCACCGCCAATGAAAAAAATCACAAGCTCTCTTTTTAAGTTTAAGTCATTATCAAAGTAACATTCCTTTAGTGTTTTAGTTGTAGTTTTACCATAATGAATTTTTCCATTTTCTTTCACGTAATAATCAGACTTATAATCTAAGGCAAACAAGAATCTAAGGTAAAAATCTTTTTCAATTTCTCCTTTTTTAATATCATTCTTGTACCCACCAAGTATGTCAAAATCTTGGGAAACAACTTTTTCAATTGATTTAAATGGAAAAGATGAGCGTATCTCTACTGTCTTGGTAAGAGATTTATAATCATCCGAACCATGCTGTAGCCATTTCTTATGAATTTTCAAATCTATTTGATCAATAGAGTTATTACCACTATCCAATTCAATTACAACATTGGGATTTTTGTTGTAGTGAGTAAGCATAGAAAAACATAGTTGTTCTATTATCAATCCACAAAATGATTTTAATTTAATCTCAATTTCATCCCTAGCAACTCCTGATGAACTAGCTGAATTAAATTGTATAGAACTCAACCTAGATTTAGCAGTCTGAATAATATTTTTGCTACGTTCATTGTTAGGACTTAAAGTGATTTTTTGTATTCTAAATGGAATATTTGAAAATGAGTGACAAAGAAAATTATTATCGGATGTTTTCAGAAGTGTATTATTCACACAATCAACATAGTAAATATCCATGCTTAAATTCTCTTATGACAAATTAAAACTCTTGAATACAAGCGTTTTCCATTGAGATATGCACGATCTAATTTTCCACGCCATTCTGCTAAAGCAATATTTTCTAATAGATCATCTTTTACATAAAAATCCATGCCTAAAATTTCAAATTGTTCAGGGTTGTATTTATCTAAAAAACTAATTGGTACGCCCATAACACCATCATAATCACTAGGAATAGCATTGGTAAAAGGCACTTCAATAGCATTGTAATTATCGTATAACTGATAAGCATTTTTACCTTCAATTTTAGAGTTAAATCTCTTATTGTCTGCGGTTGTCATTAGTTGTAATGGTTCGTGTCTACGTCCATGTTCAATGTTGGTAAACCATCTAACACCTTTTACTCGAATATATTTATTACCCTCGCTATCAACCCTAAACCCTGCTGCATTTAAAGGGTAGCTATCAGGAACTCTAAATTCACGATCACCACTACTGATTGTCGCACCAAGCCATACGATATTCTTTTGAATCAAAGGGAATATATCTTTATAAGTAAGGGAGTTCATATTCCCAACAATCGCAAATTTTTTCTCACCCTCCATAATCCATGCAATAAAATCACGGAATTGGGAAAATGGGGGGTTGGTTACAATTATATCGGCTTGATCACGCAACGCTTTGACTTCATCACTTCTGAAATCACCATCACCTTTGAGGTACTGCCAATGAATATCGTTAATATCAACCACGCCATCTTTAGTTATATCGCTTTCTAGTTCAAAAAACTTGCCACAAGCAGTAGATTTATCACTATCAAATTGAGGGCTTTTTTCTTCAAATAATGAAGGTTGATAAGATTGATCACCTTGTTTGTTCTTAGGGGCATAACTTGTGCTTATAAGTTTTTTCAAGCCTAACCGACTAAAATTTTGAGCAAAATATAATGTGAAATTACTCCATTCAGGGTCATCACAGGGCAATAAAACTACTTTATCTCTAAATACATTTGAATCAAATTCTAAGTAAGCATTCATTTCTTTTTCAATATCAACATATTGAGTATAAAATTCATCATTTTTAGCTGATCTTGCTTTTGAGAGATTCGTATTTTTCAAAACGCTGTTCATATTGAAATCCAAATTTATATTAAATTAACCGAATGTCTTTACAATCAATCGCTTTG
>NZ_JBPKBJ010000042.1:0-30416 GCF_051390655.1 Acinetobacter sp. P1(2025) | reverse complement strand
TAAGTCTCGGCAAGTTGTGTGCAGCTAATAGAGTTCGGTTCTGTCATGAGAAAGCCCATATAAATGGGTAGAGTACAGGTTGCTGTAGAAGCATGTTTAATTCGTCTAATCACTGATACTTTATAAAGCATTTTAATACTTTTTTGAATCTGTCAATGCGTAAGTCCTATAGTAGAAAAATGAATTGCACATTAAAGTCTAAAATGAATAAACAAAACTTTGGGATGAAGTTATGAAGAAAGCATTATTGTGCCTAAGCGCATTGTTCTGTTTAGGTTTATCAGCGTGTGCTGTACATACACCTCATGGTAGCGTCGTTGTTGATCCAGATCGTACCTATGGTGGTGGCCATGGAGATTTCTGTCCTCCTGGACAGGCTAAAAAAGGTCGCTGCTAAGTTTAATTTTGTCTAAACTCACTTGTTGGGTTTAGACAATTTCCTCCTCCTGCAATCAAATGAAAATCATTACTAATTCAAACACACATTTCATCGAATAATTGCCTAAAACTTCACACTTTTTTACTTCTAGCGATTTCATTTATTAAAATGCCATATAAAATATAAGGAAATCTATTCTCTTCATTTTGATGGGATTTCTTCAATGGATCTAATTCAACGTTGTGCAGTTAAAGAAATCCTGAATCAAGTTCAGAATGCGGATGACTGGGTTATTTTTTTAGAGCATCTCAATCATCATTTTGATGTTCAAGCATCTCAACTTTTAGCAGTTGATCTCGAAGTTCAAGCACTTTCATTTAGTATTCATCATGGTGTCAACCTTGACTCGCATCAACTTGAACAAGCAGCGCTCAAGCAAATTCGTCTTGAAATTGATGATGATCCTCGTTTAAAAAAAATGTTATCTGCACCGATGAATGGTTGGATGCATTGTAAAGAGCATTTCCAAGAAGATGAGATCACCCAAACACAAGTTTATCAACAAGTATTAAAACCACTTGATCTAAGATTCTGTTCTGCCATCCAAGTTATTTTTGATCATAAGGTATGTGTCATTCTTTCATTTCTAACCAGTTATGATCGTGGTGCCTTAAGCTGTTCTGAGTTGAAACCTGTTTATGAAATTTTGCCGATCTTGCAGCAAAAAATTCAGCAATATCGACATCATTTTGAATATTCCACAATGACCCTTTTAGGCTCCCAGCTTATTCAAAAGATGAAGCAAGCTATTGCGATCATTAATTTTAACGGTGATATTTTAGAACTTAATGCGGAGGCACAACAATTATTTGAAATAAATCCTCAAATTCAAATAAAACAACGACGCTTTGTTTTTACTGGAGAGAATCAAACTATTTTAGACCAAAACCTAATCGAATTGGAGCGAAAATATAAAAATAATCCTGATTTAAGTTATGCCGAACGAACAAAAATTATGATGTTGGATCACCAACTTTTCCTGAGCCTAGATTTACTCTCTCCTGAAAAAGCGCATAAGATTTTTGGTTTGCGACCAGTTTTGTTGGTGACATTCTCAGGCTTAAAACATAGACCAAAATATCAGAAAGAAATTTGCGCAAAACTATTTATGTTTACACCTGTAGAACACAGAATCTGTGAACAACTCCTAGATGGAAAAACAGTCAAAGAAATTGCTATGTCACAAGATATTCAATCAGATACTGTCAAAAAGCATTTACAGTCTATCTTTAAAAAGACCCAAACTCACCGTCAAAGTGAGTTGATCCAATTATTAATGCAATTTCTATAACAGCTCTAGGCAATTTCAGCAGGAAAAGCGATCACTTGATCAATTTTCATCTTATTCATTACAACCATAAGTAAACGATCAATACCCAATGCAATACCCGAGCATTCAGGCATATGAGGTAAAGCAGATAATAGATATTGATCAGTAGGTATCACGGGTAAACCTTGTAAAGCACGTTCTTGATTATCGGCTTCAAATCGTGCTGCTAATACTTCTGCATCCAGAAGTTCGTCATAGGCATTAGCAAGCTCTAAGCCTTCAATATAGACCTCAAAACGAGCTGCAACCCATTCCCCATCTTCATCTTGTTTTACTTTTGCTAATGATGCCATCTCAGGTGGAAAATCTGTCAAAAATACAGGTTTGTCAAAGCCCAAACTTGGCTCTACAAAATGAGAAAATAATAAGTCCATGTAAGCCAAACGATCATCACCCAAATCAAGATTCAGACCGACACGATGTGCGGTGTCCTTAAGTTGTTTTAAGCTGGCTTGTAATGGGTTGATATCTAAACGATCTTGAAAAGCATGCTTATAACTCAAAATAATAGGACGAATTTCACCAAAACGATGTGCTAAACAGATTTCCAATAGATCCGCTGTCTCATGCATTAAGGCTTTCAAATCCATAGCAGGTCGATACCATTCCAACATGGTGAATTCGCTATTGTGTTTACGCCCATGCTCATCATCACGAAAGACTTTACAAATTTGAAAGATTGGGCCACTACCACTCGCCAACAATCGCTTCATCGGGAACTCAGGCGAAGTCTGTAAATATTGAGTATTTAATTTTCCATGAATATGACGCTGTACTTGTACTGACGCCAAATGCACATCTGTGACCCCTGCTTGAGACAAAACTGGGGTTTCAACTTCTAAAACATTTCGTTCAGCAAAAAACTGACGAATTTTATTGTACATCTCTGCACGGGCTTTTATTGCCTCAAGCGAACAAGTCGGTTGATAAGATTTCATAGTCTGGCTCATGCTTTTGGTCCACCGTGTGCTGCCCATTCACGGCGTAATGGATAATTCTTTCGGAGCAAATCAAACGCTTTTTGTTCAACTTTTCCATCCATGACACAAGCCCTTAATTTTTTATCATCTTCAGCAATATTATAAATTTGGCTAAGATACTGCTTGAGTACTTCTTTCAAATCTTGTTGTTCAAAGAATTGCTCAACATGCGGTAATTGGGTTTCGAACTGTTTAGATATTGGATAATCAAATTTATGACAAAATGCCTCATAAATCATCTGTGTACCACGAGCCTTACCTTCAAGACTATAACCCGCAATATGCGGTGTTGCTAAAGCCAACATATCTAGTAACTGTTGCGAAATTTCAGGTTCAAACTCAAATACATCTAATACAACTTTTCGATTGTTCCTTTGGATATCTGTCATTAAAGCTGCTTCTTGAATCACTGGACCACGCGCGCTATTAATCAGTATCGCGGATTCTTTCATTTGAGCAAACGTTGCTTCATTAAATAAATGTTGTGTTGGATGATCACCAGTTGACGTTAACGGTACATGAATGGATATGGCATCAGCACGTGCTAGTAACGCATCAAACGATACATTTTCAATACCATCTAGCTGTACAAAAGGATCATAACCAATCACTGTCCAACCTAATAATTGGGCCATTTTTGCAAGTCGACGACCAACATTACCTAAGCCAACAATCGCTAATGTAAATTCATGATTTCTTTCTAATAATTCGATGTCTAGGTGCAGCAACGCAGTGATAACATATTCTGCGACCGCTTGAGCATTACAACCCGCTGCATTCGTCCACGTGATGTTTTGTTGTTCTAGCGCTTGAATATCGAGATGATCTGTTCCAATCGTTGCACTACCGACAAACTGAATTGTAGTCTGGTCAATTAGGGCATGATTAACTTTAGTAACCGATCTAACCAATAAAGCATCAGCATTTTGAACATCTGCATGAGTCAATGTTCGCCCCGCTCGATGCTGTATTTCTGCAAACTCCGCAAAGAAATAATCGGTAAAAGCCAAATTTTCATCTGCGATAATTTTCATGCAGGATTTTCCATCTGTTGATCTAGGCTTATTATCCTTAGCATCAGTCAAATTGACAAATTAAATCTCAACGTTTCCAATAAAATGGCGAGAAACATTACAACTTTGCAGAGATCATGCGACTTATTGCCAATCCTCAGAAGCAGTTTTACTTTTATAATGGCGACATATTTTATCTCTTAAAGTTCTGTTATGACGCCTTACTCTCCCTACAAAGGCAAAAATGGTATCAAGCGTATTTTGAATGCAACGGGTTATTCTCTCGCTGGATTTAAAGCCGCATTCAACCATGAAGCCGCTTTTAGACAAATTTTATTACTCAATCTTGTTTTAATTCCAACTAGCTTTTTTGTTCATGTTTCTGCCCTTGAACAAGCATTGATGGTCGCTGTTTGCTTACTTGCTATTATTGTAGAGTTATTTAATTCTGCAATTGAAGCTGTGGTTGATCGAATATCGTTGGAGAAACATCAGCTCTCAAAAAATGCTAAAGATATGGGCAGTGCTGCTCAATTTGTATCTCTTGGAATCATTTTTTCAACATGGATGATTATCCTGTTAAAGTGATTTGTAAATAAGAAATGCTTTTGCATTTCTTATTTTTTTCAATACTCATAGTCATTTGATTCTAAATTAAAATCCGAATCCTAGACCAACGACAGGACCTTTTTGTACGGTATCCCATTTAAAGTTACCATCAGAATAGTCTTGTGATACGTATCGATAACCCACTCTAAAATTTACTGGGGTTGAAAATACAGCTTTACGATATCCCAAATAAGCCTGAGCGATTTGTGTTTGTTCAGTACCGTGAGTGTATTGCGCTGCTAAATTCCACGGAGAGGTAGAGTTGTAACGTATCCGTGCCCCACCAAAATATTCAAACCAGTCTTTTTCAACAGCAACACCTTTGCCCAAAGCATCTAAAGTTCCCTCTAGATCTGTATAATTCACACCTAAAGTGGGTTCAATGATCCAGCCTGTACCATCAGAAAATTGTTCAAATGCACGATAATAAATTCCTGCATTACTTAAGTTTACAGTGGTCGATAATGCAATTGGGTAATTATAAACTTGCTTTTCTTCTTCAGTCTTTACATATTGAATATCAGTATAAATCCCCCACTTCCCTTTGGTTACTTCCAGATGTCCCATCAAAGCTTGATCAAGCGCCTCTAGGGTATCTTTAAAAGGTTGATCTAACTGATAATTAATCCCCTGATAACCTATTGTTCCATTTATGTCCGCCGCAAAACCATAAATATTCAAAAAAACCTTAGTCTCACCTTGGAATGAATCTTTTATCGTATCCGCGTAGGCTTGCGAGCTTAAAGCTATACACCCAAGAACTAATAATGATAACCGAACCATTTTCTACTCCTAAAACCGTTTAATTATTTAAAATTTACTTATCAAGTTATTTATTTAAGTCAGATCATTAATAACGTTTTGATTGTGATTTTTCTATACTTCAAACGTAAAAAATCCCTACCAAGGCAGGGATTCTTTTAAATATGAGCGACGATGTAATTACATCATTCCGCCCATACCACCCATTCCGCCCATATCTGGAGCAGCTGGTTTATCTTCTGGGATATCAGTGATCATACATTCTGTAGTCAACATTAATCCAGCAACTGAAGCAGCATGTTCTAGTGCAGAACGAGTTACTTTAGCTGGGTCAAGGATACCCATTTCTAACATATCACCGTATTCACCAGTTGCAGCGTTGTAACCAAAGTTACCTTCACCCGCTTTCACTGCGTTAATTACAACTGATGGCTCATCACCAGCATTTGAAACGATTTGACGAAGTGGAGCTTCGATTGCACGACGCAAAATATTAATACCTGCTGTTTGATCTTCGTTAGCGCCTTTTAGACCTTCTAACACATTAACAGCACGTACTAGAGCAACACCACCACCAGCAACAACACCTTCTTCAACTGCAGCACGAGTTGCGTGAAGTGCGTCGTCTACGCGGTCTTTCTTCTCTTTCATTTCAACTTCAGTTGCAGCACCGATTTTAATCACAGCAACACCGCCTGCTAATTTAGCAACACGTTCTTGAAGTTTTTCTTTGTCATATTCAGACGTAGATTCTTCGATCTGCGCACGGATTTGTTGAACACGTTCAGCGATTTGTTCAGCATTACCAGCACCATCAACAATCACTGTGTTTTCTTTAGACACTGTGATTTTATGAGCAGTACCTAAATCTTGAAGAGAAGCTTGTTCTAAAGACATGCCTACTTCTTCAGAGATTACAGTTGCGCCAGTCAAGATTGCGATATCTTGAAGCATCGCTTTACGACGATCACCAAAACCAGGTGCTTTAACTGCACATACTTTGATAATACCGCGCATGTTGTTGACAACAAGAGTTGCAAGCGCTTCGCCTTCAACATCTTCCGCGATGATAAGAAGTGGTTTACCAGTTTTAGCAACTGCTTCTAAAACAGAAATCAATTCACGGATGTTGCTGATTTTTTTATCAACAAGAAGAATGAATGGATTTTCAAGTTCAGCAGTTAAAGTATCTTGTTTGTTTGCGAAGTATGGAGAGATATAACCACGGTCGAACTGCATACCTTCTACAACATCTAATGCATCTTCGAAGCCAGAACCTTCTTCTACAGTGATAACGCCTTCTTTACCTACTTTTTCCATCGCTTGAGCGATAAGCTTACCTACAGTAGTATCAGAGTTTGCAGAGATCGAACCGACTTGTTCGATTGCTTTGAAATCATCAGCAGGCTTTGCATTTGCACGGATGTTCTCAACAACAGTTTTAACTGCAATATCAATACCGCGTTTTAAATCCATTGGGTTCATACCAGCAGTTACTGATTTGATCCCTTCATTTAAGATTGCTTGAGCAAGTACAGTTGCAGTCGTTGTACCATCACCCGCGATGTCATTTGTTTTTGAAGAAACTTCACGAACAAGTTGAGCACCCATGTTTTCAAACTTGTCTTTTAAAGAAATTTCTTTAGCAACAGTTACACCATCTTTAGTGATGTGAGGTGCACCGAAAGAACGATCGATTACAACGTTACGACCTTTAGGACCTAAAGTAACTTTAACCGCATCTGCAAGTACGTTTACACCTGCAATCATTTTTGAGCGAGCTGAATCACCAAATTTTACGTCTTTAGCTGACATGTTAAACTCCGAATCTTTAAATACTTTATCTGATAATAAATGTGAGTTATGTGTCGATTAGCCTTCAAGCACAGCTAAGATATCTGACTCTTTCATAATCAAGAGTTCTTCACCATTTACTTTTACAGTTGTACCTGCATAAGTACCGAATAATACTTTGTCTCCAACTTTAACATCCAAAGCACGTACACCATTGTCAGTGATTTGACCATTACCTACTGCGATCACTTCACCTTGAGAAGGTTTTTCAGCAGCAGAACCTGGAAGTAAAATACCACCAGCAGTCTTGGTTTCTTCTTCTACGCGACGAATCACAACACGATCATGTAACGGACGAATGTTGCTCATAGTTAACTCCATCAGACTTAGTCTTTTTTGATTAATTTGCATTGCTAATCACTAGCAATGAACAAAAAATTTGATATGCCACATTTGTGGGGTTTAAAAAAAAGGCTTCAAGGGTAAAAATTAAAAAATTTATACTTTTTTGATGATTTTTTAATCCAACAAAAAATGATTGTCTCATAAATCGACACTATTTGATTTTAAAAATTTTTTTTCATTTTCATCAAACCAATAATGTTCGATTTCGCCACTTGCTGAAATTATATTAAAACTGTTAGACAAGCCAAAACGCAATCGATTAGAAATAGCTGTTCCAGCATGAATGTCATAAATTGAATGATCAAACCCCAAATTAAACACCTGATTCAAATCATGTATAGCGACTTTATGCAAATGTCCATGTAACAGTCCCCAAAGTCCTGTCTTACCCCATTGTTCAAGCGCTATCTTCGCCAATACGGGACAATCTTTATCCCGATGATCATGAGGAAATGTATAAAAAGGTTGATGAAACACAACGAGCTTAGTTTTATTATTCGGAGCATTTCTTAGCTTTTCAGCTACTTCATGTATTTGTTCTAATGATACATGACCGCGTGTATGATAACGGCGACGTATACTATTCACCCCAACAATATAGAAATTCGGTGTTTCTAATGTCGTTTCTAATCGACCAAAAAATGCCTGATAACGAACAAATGGTGAAAAAAATCGATTCCATACGTGGAACAAAGGAATATCATGGTTGCCTGGAACAACCAAATAGGGCAAATCTAAAGAATCGAGAAATTGTCGACAATCAAAAAACTGTTTCAATCTCGCTCTTTGCGTCAAATCTCCACTGACGATCACAGCTTCTGGACTGTGTAACTTACAAAAATCACGAATTGCCTGAATACAAACTTCACGCTCAGTTCCAAAATGTAAGTCAGACAGGTGTAATAACATGTGGAACCATCACTTTTAATGCTGATTTTCTTACTGCGAAATTTAAAGGAGTTTCCAACTCGACAATTTCACCATCGAGTGCAACCGTTAATTTTTTCTTTTTAGATTCAACTTGAATATGTTCTGCGCAAAATGAATAAACATCAGATGCTTGATCAATTTTTCCTTGAACAAACTGAAATAACATTCTTAATAAACTCAATCGATCATTTTTAGCCACCAAAACACCAGCCAGTTTTCCATTTGCAGCACATTCTGCAATTCTTAATTTCATATCACAGAGTTGCAATTGATTATTTCCAAAAAAAATCAAAGGTGTTTTAACCGGATATTTTTTTTCATCAATACTAATCGATAATTTCAAAGATTGATGCTCACGCAATAAAACATCTAAAGCGGATGTATAAGCATGTAAGGGGAAGCGACCAAAAAGTCGATTGAATGTTTCTCTTTTTTTAATAAACAATGGATATAAACCTAAACTTGCATTATTTAAATAGATTTGATCATTTAAAGTTGCAATATGCACTTCTCGATAAGTACCTGTCGCGATCACTTCAGCAGCTTTAAAAATATCAATTGGAATTTCTAAAACACGAGCAACATAATTAAATGTTCCTAAAGGAATAATTCCCATAGGGATATCAGTGTGCATTAATTTTTTCGCAACAGCATTCAGAGTACCATCTCCCCCAGCAGCCACAATAACACCAGTTTTTTCAGATTGCTGATGTCGTAGTAATACTGTTTCCATCATCGCATCAAAATCATTTCTCGCATTTAGCTCAAACACCTGAATCTCAAAACCATATTGAGTCCAAAATGTCATCAGACGCTCGTAAACTTCATCTTGTTGAGCTGCATGAAATCCAGACTTTTGATTATAAACAATAGATAAGGGCTGTAACTCTTGATTCATATACTGCAGCCTTGACGACGATATCCAATATATTTGTTTATAAAAACAACAATTAAAAGCTAGTTTATGTAAAATTCGGATGATGATTATTCAATTTATCAATAATAATTCTCAAGAAAAATTAAAAATCATAAACTATTGTTTTTAATAGGCATTTATAATAAAAATAACACACATAAAAAAATCACATGCGAACAAAAACCATAACCAAAAACATCAAAAACAATAACTTATGAAAAAATATATATTCTTTCACTAATCGGGAATATGATCCGATAGTCTTATTTTTTTTACGATTTTGTGCTTTAATACAGCCACTTTTTTTACTTCATCTATTTTCATTGTCACCCAATGAATAGAACTGTACGTCGTACACACTTTAAAAAGGCATCACCATGACCCAAGTGAACGCACCAGAATTCGTTCGTCACCCTAAGCTTATTGCATGGGTGGAAGAAATTGCAAAACTAACCAAACCAGCAAAAATCGAATGGTGTGACGGAAGCGAAGAAGAATATCAACGTCTGATCGACTTGATGATCGCTAACGGCACCATGCAAAAACTTAACCAAGAAAAACATCCTGGTTCTTACCTTGCAAATTCTGACCCTTCTGACGTTGCTCGTGTTGAAGATCGCACTTATATCTGCTCTCAAAACCAAGAAGATGCTGGTGCAACGAATAACTGGGTTGCTCCTGCAGAAATGCGCGAAAAGTTAAATGGTTTATTTGATGGCTCAATGGAAGGCCGTACCATGTATGTGGTCCCTTTCTCTATGGGTCCATTAGGTAGTCACATTGCACATATCGGTATCGAATTAACAGATTCACCTTACGTTGCTGTTAGCATGACTAAAATGGCGCGTATGGGTAAAGCAGTTTATGACGTGTTAGGTACAGATGGTGAATTCATCCCATGTGTACACACAGTAGCTGCTCCACTTAAAGAAGGTCAAAAAGATGTTGCTTGGCCTTGTAACAGTGAAAAATATATCGTGCATTACCCAGAAACTCGTGAAATCTGGTCTTACGGTTCTGGTTATGGTGGTAACGCTTTACTTGGTAAAAAATGCTTAGCTTTACGTATTGCATCTGCAATGGGTCGTGAACAAGGCTGGTTAGCTGAGCACATGCTTATTTTGGGCGTAACAAACCCACAAGGTGAAAAACACTACATCGCAGCGGCATTCCCTTCTGCTTGTGGTAAAACTAACTTTGCAATGTTAATTCCACCAGCTGGTTATGAAGGTTGGAAGATTGAGACTGTAGGTGACGATATTGCTTGGATTAAACCAGGTGAAGATGGTCGTTTATATGCAATCAACCCAGAAGCTGGTTTCTTCGGTGTTGCTCCTGGTACAAATACCAAGACCAACCCGAACTGTATGGCAACTTTAACTAAAGATGTTATCTATACCAACGTTGCAGTTACTGAAGACGGTGAAGTTTGGTGGGAAGGTCTTTCTAAAGAAGTTCCAGCAAACTTAACCAACTGGAAAGGTCAACCTCACGTTGAAGGTGAAAAAGCTGCACACCCAAATGCACGTTTCACAGTTTCAGCAGGTCAATGCCCTTCTATCGACGCTGACTGGGAAAATCCAGCAGGTGTACCGATCTCTGCATTCATCTTCGGTGGTCGTCGTGCAGACACAGTACCTTTAGTTTCTGAAGCATTTGACTGGGTTGATGGCGTTTATAAAGCTGCAACTATGGGCTCTGAAACAACTGCTGCTGCTGTTGGTCAACAAGGTATTGTTCGTCGTGATCCATTTGCGATGCTTCCTTTCGCAGGTTACAACATGGCTGATTACTTCGGTCACTGGTTACAACTTGGTCAAGAAGTGGGTGCTAAAGCAGAAGCTGCTGGTAACAAATTACCAAAAATCTTCAATGTAAACTGGTTCCGTCGTGATGCTGAAGGCAACTTCGTATGGCCTGGTTTCGGTCAAAACATGCGTGTTCTTGAGTGGATCATTGATCGTTGTGAAGGCCGTGCTGAAGCGACTGAGACACCAATTGGTTATGTTCCAACTTATGAACAATTGAACTGGACAGGTATCGACTTCTCTAAAGAGCAATTCGAAACTGTTACAGCACAAGACAAAGACCAATGGATCAAAGAACTTGAGAGCCACACTGAGTTATTTACTAAACTTGGTGATCGTTTACCACAAGCACTTAAAGATCGTCAAAATGAATTATTAGCAGCTGTTAAATCTGCTTAATTATCTTAGTTCCCTCTCTTTAATAAAGAGGGATCAAGGGATAATAAAAAAAGATCGCTTCGGCGATCTTTTTTATATTAGTTTATTTATGCTGCTACAGTATGATTCGGCTTGTTTGATAAATAGGCATCTAAGCGATCAATTTCATTTTGCGCAAAAACCAATCCTAGTTTAGAACGTCTCCAAAGAATATCTTCGCTAGTTGTGACCCATTCAAATCGACACAAGTAATCCACTTCTTTAGCAAATAAACCATGTCCAAAACTCAGTCCAAGCTGATCAATTGAAACTGACTCGCCTAAGATATTCCAAATACGCGAACCATAAGAAGTAGCCCAACGTTTTGCTAAGCTCTCAGAAACATCTGTAATTTGTGCACGAATCTCTTTTGCCAATTGTTCAGCAGATGCCATATTTTCCCCACCAGGTAGAGCTTCTGATGCCGTCCAACTCTCTTTCATTTCAGGGAAAAATGGATTCAACTGATGCATGGCAGATTCAGCCAGCTTACGATACGTTGTTAATTTACCGCCAAAAACAGAAAGTAATGGTGCCTGATCATGAGTTTCTTGAGATAAAGCTAAGGTATAGTCTCGCGTAATGGCTGAAGGATTATCGGACTCATCGTCACATAATGGTCTAACTCCAGCAAATGTCCAAATAATATCAGCTTGAGTAAGCTGTTTTTTGAAATGTGCATTACTCACTTCAAGCAAATAATCTGTTTCTGCTTGCGTAATTTGCACTT
Organism: Acinetobacter sp. P1(2025); assembly: GCF_051390655.1. Classification (NCBI taxonomy): domain Bacteria; kingdom Pseudomonadati; phylum Pseudomonadota; class Gammaproteobacteria; order Moraxellales; family Moraxellaceae; genus Acinetobacter; species Acinetobacter sp. P1(2025). Next base: position 18,283 of record NZ_JBPKBJ010000042.1, on the reverse strand, counting down.
TTGATGGATCACCCTGATATTCACGGTCAGTCGTACCAATCATTGTGTATTGATCTAAATACGGAATTGCAAACACAATACGACGGTCATCATTTTGCATAATGAATGCTTTATCACCATCATAGAGTTTTGGCACAACAATATGACTACCTTGAATCAAGCGAATGCCATAAGGTGATTTAAGCTGTAAATCTTGTTTGATAAACTGTGCAACCCAAGGGCCTGCAGCATTAACTAAAGCTTTAGCTTTAATTTTAAATGAACCTTGTGCATTCTCTAGTTCTACAACCCAATAATCCTCTACACGTTGAGCTGATAAACAACGTGTGCGAGTAACAATATCTGCCCCTTTTTCACGTGCATGCATGGCATTTAACACAACCAAACGTGAATCATCAACCGCACAATCAGAATATTCAAAACCGCGAGTAATTGCTGAATTTAGTGGACTGTCATCTTTAAAATAGACATTATTTGATCCCAATAATTTCTCACGCTTACCTAAATGGTCGTAAAAAAATAGGCCTGTTCGAATCAGCCATGCTGGACGTAAATGTGGGCGATGCGGCATGATAAATCGCATTGGACGAATGATATGCGGCGCTTTAGCCAATAACACTTCACGTTCAGCCAAAGCCTCACGGACGAGACGGAATTCTTTATGTTCGAGGTAGCGCAATCCACCATGAATGAGCTTGCTACTTGCAGATGATGTATGACTTGCTAAATCATCTTTTTCGCATAAGAACACAGACAAACCACGTCCTGCTGCATCTGCAGCGATACCTACACCATTGATACCACCACCAATCACAGCGATATCATAAATTTTGTCTTTTAACAGAGGAGAAGTTTGCATATGTCACCGCAAATTTTCATTATTGTTCAATAATGAAAATTAAAACACATCAAATGAAAATAAACAATAAAAAATAGACATAAAAATGCCAATCAGCAGTCATTTAAAGATAAATGGTAAATTTATAAATCACAGGAAAAATGCTGAAGTATTAAACAAAAAAAGATTTTTTGAAAGTTTTTAGACTAAATAATAGAAATATTGAGCTAAATCAATTAGCTCAAATAGTACATCGCAATGTTCGAAAATGAATACTTATTTTGCGACAATCAAACCAACATCCAATTCACGGATTGTCTTCATGTATTCTTCATTAGGCTGCTGATCTGTAAATATACAATCCACTTGTTTGAGTGATCCCAATCGGATCATGGCATTACGACCAAATTTACTACTGTCGGCTGCTAAAAACACTTGCCTAGCACTAGATAAAATTTCTTGAGAAACACACACTTCTTGAAAATCAAAATCAAGAAGCGTTCCATCTTCTTCAATACCACTAATACCAATCAACGCATAATCAGCTTTAAATTGTTTAAAAAAATCAGCCGTAGCTTGACCAATAACCCCACCATCAGGACGAACACGACCACTCGCAATTAAGACCTCAAAGTCTTCCTTATTACTCAAAATCTTAGCCACATTAAGATTATTAGTAATGATTTTTAAACCAGTATGATTTAAAAGTGCATGAGCGATTGCTTCAGTTGTTGTACCAATATTAATAAATAAAGATGCATGGTCTGGAACAGCCGCTGCTACAGCAGCCGCAATCGTTCTTTTTTCTTCAAGCATGTAGCCAACACGAGTCGTATATTCGGTGTTTTCCACCGTTGAATCATGTGCCGCTCCGCCATGATAGCGACGCAGCAAACCTTCATCAGCAAGCTGGTTGATATCACGACGAATCGTTTGAGGTGTTACATCAAAATATTGAGCAAGCTCTTCAATACTTATATAGCCACGTTCTCTCACTAATTCGAGGGTTTTTTGTTGGCGTAGTATTAAGCTCATACTCATATATCCTGTGTTGTTGTATATCTTCGGCGGCTATTTTACCCTAATCTTCTGCCCAATCACGAGTACGTCCAACAGCTTTTAACCACCCTTTATAGAGTTTTTCGGTTTCGTCGCGGGTACATTCAGGAGTAAAACTACGCTCAATCGTCATTCTACTCTTTAATTCATTCAAATCAGACCAAAACCCGACCGCTAAACCAGCTAAAAACGCAGCGCCCATACCTGTAGTTTCTTTCATTGCAGGTCGTTCAACTGAAGTGCCTAAAATATCAGCTTGGAATTGCATCAAGAAATTGTTTGCGGTTACACCACCATCAACTCGTAATGTGCGTAATTTTTCACCCGAATCCTGTTGCATCGCATCTAAAACATCACGTGTTTGATATGCAATCGATTCTAAAGTTGCTCGAATAATATGCTCAATACTCACACCGCGTGTAATACCCAAAATCGCACCGCGTGCTGTAGGGTCCCAATATGGCGCACCTAAACCTGTAAACGCAGGTACAACATAGACCCCATTACTGTCTTTTACTTTCGTTGCGTAGTATTCAGAATCATGTGAGTCATTAATCGCTTTTAATTCATCACGCAACCATTGCACACATGAACCACCATTAAACACAGCACCTTCCAATGCATAATTCACTTCACCTTTTGCACCACATGCAATTGTTGTAAGTAAACCATGTTCAGACTGAACAATTCGCTTGCCCGTGTTCATTAAAAGGAAGCAACCCGTACCATAAGTGTTTTTAGCTTGTCCAACTTCTACGCACATTTGTCCAAACAATGCGGCTTGCTGATCACCAGCAATACCTGCAATTGGAATTCCAACTTCTTGCCCACTAATTGTATGTGTATATCCATACACTTCCGAAGAACTACGTACCTCAGGCAACATTGCTTTCGGAATATTTAAAGCTTCGAGTAACTTATCATCCCATTCCAAAGTTTCAATGTTGAAAAGCATAGTGCGAGAAGCATTAGTATAATCAGTTACATGTGCTTGCCCATTGGTAAGTTTCCAAATCAACCATGTATCAATCGTACCGAAAAGAAGCTCACCACGCTCCGCACGCTCACGACTACCTTCTACTCGATCTAGGATCCACTTAATTTTTGTTGCAGAAAAATAAGGATCAATCACAAGCCCTGTGACTTTACGAATATAGTCTTGCCAACCATCTTGACGAAGCTGATTACAAATTTCGTTGCTTTGACGGCTTTGCCAAACAATCGCATTGTAGATAGGTTTACCTGTTTTTTTATCCCAAATTACTGTAGTTTCACGTTGGTTGGTGATCCCAATCGCTGCGATTTGATCACTTGAAATACTTGCCTGTGCAAGTGCCTCAACCCAGACTGCACTTTGTGTTGCCCATATCTCCATCGGATCATGCTCTACCCAACCTGGTTGTGGGTAGATTTGAGTAAACTCACGTTGAGCGATCGTGATTACATTCGCATCGTGATCCAACACGATCGCGCGTGAACTCGTGGTACCTTGGTCAAATGCAACCACATATTTTTTTTGACTATCTGTAGAGATCATGACATACCTATCCAGACTTGCCTTATTTATTTGAGCAACAAATTAAATGCCCGTTAAAAAACGGGCTTCGATACTGCAATAAAGCAATGACTTCTGTATTAAATAAAAAAACTTGGCAGATTATATGCAAAATTGTTCGAAAACGAAAATTCTTTCTTTAACTTTGAACCCATATGCGATGAATAGCTTAGGTTTTAAAGAATCCTAACAACTTAAAGCTGATTTTATGCGATACTTAAAAACAGAAATAACAGGACCATTGATATGAAAAAAACTAATTTATTCGTTATTGTAAGCGGTAGTCTTTTCATTGCAGCATGTCAAACTAGTCCACATCAATACAATGGCGTGACTGGCTATCAAATTGAAAATAAAACAGCAACATCAGCAACACTAGCATACACCTTAGCAGCACATAGCAATCGTGATGTTGACGAACGCAAATTACAACATGCTTGTAAACAAGTTTTAGGTGCTCAAAAAAATTATAAAATCTCAGTGCTGAGCGTGAATGAAATCATGAACCCAACTCAACAAGAACAATATGGTGTTAAGCTTGGCAATAGCCGTACCACTTTTGGTCTTACAAATTCGCCAGATCTGAACAATAGTGAAGGTTATGCGACTCGTCAGGCTTTAGAAGCTCGACCTTCTACCCTTAAAGTCGTTCGCTATCACTGCAACTAATTCATAAAAGACATAAAAACGTATCTGAATCAATTTCAGATACGTTTCATCAATCGTTATACTTTTAGCACATCGTGAATTGACTGATCTTTATCAAAAACAGATTTAGAGAAAGGACACAAAGGAATAACTTTAATCTCTCGTTCACGTGCAAATGCAACCAAAGCATCCAACAATTGACGACCAATTCCTTGTCCACGAAATTGATCTTCGACATCTGTATGATCAATGATTAACATTGAATCACCTGCCCACGTGTAAGCCATCTCACCAGCTTTTACATCAGCAGCAAAAATCTCAAAAGTCCCGTGTTTAGTGTCATCTGATTGTTTAATATTCACTATTTAAGCCTCATTTTGATTGTATTGCGATCAAGTACGAAAGCATTTATATGAATTAACTTTCAATACTTGAATCGTTGAGACTTGTTTTATCATTCACTCAAAATAATCTCTGTTGCTATTTGATAAACAGAGAACACACCAAAGTGCTCTATCTTGATTTAGAACCTATTGAGGATGTGTGCGATAAAAACTTACATTCCGAAATTCTTTGGCTTCATCTAAATCGGGCCAAGTCGTTGCACTTCGTTCATCTATTTTCAAATATTGCGGATGGCTAAAATTTTTCACACGACTATCCGCCACCCATACTTCAGGTGCGAACTTCAAAAACTCATCTAAAAAGAAACGATTACACTGATCATAAAGTACATCAGCAGCAAGTAAAACATCGACCTGTTCAGATTTGTATAAATCATCTAAATATTCAAGTTCTACATTATTGAGTAATGCATTTTCACGACATGACTCCAAACTTACTTGGTCAATATCACAGCAAATAACACGTTTTGCACCAGCCATTTTTGCTGCTATTGCAACCACACCTGAGCCTGCACCAAAATCCAATACCACCTTATCTTTTACATGATGTGGTTCAGCGAGTAGCCATTGCGCCATCGCCAACCCTGAAGCCCAGCAAAAGATCCAATAAGGGGTTTCATTCCAGATACGACAAATCACCTCGTCATCTAAACGATCAGTTGGGAATACAGGAGGAATTAGCCACAATGAAATTGGGGTTTCAGGTAACTGCTGAGCCAATAAATCAGTGTTTGGAATAACTTCATGTAAGGCTTTAAGCAATTGATCAGGTGCTTTCGCAAATTGAAATGTACAGCTCATATTTCTTAAATTCTTAAAAAAAGCCCCTCTATTTAGAAGGGCTTAAAGTGGATATTTAACCTAAAGCTTTTTCAGCAGCTTCAACTGTTTGACGAATCAAGGTCGTGATCGTCATAGGTCCGACACCACCTGGAACTGGTGTATAAGCTGATGCAACATCTTCAATACCCACTAATTGGATATCACCCACACCACCGCCATCACGTGGATGGAAACCAGCATCAACGACAACAGCACCTTGTTTGATCCAATCTTTCTGAATTAATTCAGCCTTACCTACTGCACCCACAATAATATCGGCTTGCTTCACTAACTCAGGAAGGTTTTGAGTACGTGAATGACAAATCGTCACGGTAGCATTTGCTTGTAATAGCATCATTGCCATTGGTTTACCTAAAATTGCTGAACGACCAACAACAACGGCATGCTTACCTGCAATTTCAATCTTGTTTTCTTTTAAAATCGTCATGATACCCGCTGGAGTTGCTGAACCATACGCGGCTTCGCCCATTGACATACGACCAAAACCAAGACAAGTCACACCATCCACATCTTTTTCGAGTGAAATCGCATCAAAACATGCTCTTTCATCAATTTGTTCAGGTACTGGATGTTGAAGCAAAATACCGTGAACATCAGGATTTGCATTTAATTTTTCAATTTCAGCAAGTAATTGTTCAGTTGTCGTTTCTTTTGGCAGTTCAACCTTTAGAGAATCCATGCCTACACGGCGGCAAGCATTTCCTTTCATACGCACATAAGTTGCAGATGCACCATCATCACCAACTAAAATTGTTGCCAAAATTGGGGTACGACCCGATTTTGCTTTTAATGCTTCTACACGTACCAACAAATCAGCTTCGATTTGTGTTGCCAATGCACGACCGTCTAAAACCAATGCCACAGCGCATCTCCAAAGTGGGTATGAATCAATAATGCAAATAATACATGATAATTTAGCCAATATTCTTTTAGATGTTGTTTTTATGTGCATATTCACCGCAAACACTATTGTTTTTTTTCTAAAGATTGCTAATATGTGCATCACCAAGAGATGGCGGGGTGGCAGAGTGGTCATGCAGCGGACTGCAACTCCGTGTACGCCGGTTCGATTCCGACCTCCGCCTCCATTGGTAAAGCCCGAGTGGTGAAATCGGTAGACACAGGGGATTTAAAATCCCCCGCCCACAAAGCGTGCCAGTTCGAGTCTGGCCTCGGGCACCATCCTTCAACTACTGAAGTTTGGTGCAGTAAAAATCCAGCGTAAGCTGGTTTTTTTATGTCTAAAATTTGATGTTTTATAAAAAGCCAAGCTTTAGATACTTGGCTTTTTTGATTTCAAAATTATGCAACTTGCTGAGCTGTCTGAATGGGCAATAAATTGACATCTAAATTAAGTTGGTGCTGTCGACTTTCATCAACGGAATAGTTTGCTTGCTTAATAGAATCAACAAAAATCCACTTCGACTGTACCTGTAACTGATCAAATTCAACCACCAAATAACCACGTTGATTCAAATTACAATAATTCAATTCATCAATTAGAGTCTTGAATGCAAATTCAAATTGTTGCAATTGTGCCAAAGGAATGTTGAGGAATTTTTCCAATCCTGGTGAAGAAACTGAACTGGTAGCTAACTCTACTCCAACGAATGCCCCATCTTTACTATATAAATTTGAAGACCAAGCATTGTGTGTATCACCCGCCAAGACCACGATTTTCTTTTTCAACTGCGCTAATGTGCCATACAAAATCTCGCGTTCAGTGAAATAACCATCCCAAGCGTCTAAATTAAACGGTGCAGTCGTAAGTACACGCGCTTTCTCTTGTTGAGTAAGTGTTGGATCATTATTTTGTAGTCGAACTTTTAGCATTGCCAGTTCAGTAATTTGCGTATTCATTTTTGTGAGTGTTTCAGCTGTTGGATTGCCTGAAATTATTTCAGCAAAAGAAAGTAACAACTCAGCAGGCATAAACATATTAGACATTAAAATTTGCTGTCCCAAAACATTCCAAGTTGCATTTGATTGCTGTAATTTGCCTAATAACCAATCACGTTGTTCAAACCCCATCAAAGTACGCGTTGGACTAGTAAGATCAGCTTGAAACTTTGCAACGTCTATGCCTGTCGCAGTTAAATAATTTGCATAATCTAATTGTTGATCTCGAGCAATAATACGGGTATCCAACATAGTCAATTGAACAAGATTACCAAAATCGAATTGGCGATAAATCTTTACATGCTGATTATCTACAGGACGAATTGGCATCCATTCGAAATATGCCTGTAAGGCAGCCAACTTACGCTCAAGGAACGAACCTTCATTTTCTTGATGATTTTCAGCACCATTTTTCCAAGTATTATTCGTCAACTCATGGTCATCCCAAATCACGATAAATGGATGACGTTGATGTACAGCCTGTAAGTCCTGATCTTTTCGATATAGTGCATATCGCTTTCGGTAATCATCTAATTTAATAATTTCTTTATTGTTATCTGCCGCTAAAGTACGCCCAAGTTTTGCAGCATCTTCTGTGGCATATCCATCAGCACCATACTCATAAATATAGTCACCTAAATGAATCACCACATCTACATTTTGCTTTGCAATTTCACGATATACATAAAAATATCCCGCTGGATAATATGCGCATGAACATACCGCAAAACTAACTTTAGATGTGCTTATGGGTAACGTTTTAGTCTGCCCTATTGGAGAAATCTTATTTCCAAAAATAAACCGATAATAATAACTTGTATCAGCCCGAAGTCCCATTGCATCCACTTTCACCGTAAAATCTTGTGATGCTGATGTAGTCACTTTGTCTGTTTTAATGATTTGTTTAAACTGTTGATCTAATGCAAGCTCCCATGTCACTTGTAAACGTGCACTGGTTTCATTTGGTGTTAACCGCGTCCATAAAATAACGCGATCTTGCAACGGATCACCACTCGCAACACCATGTTCAAAACTCACCTTTAAACTAGAAGTTTCATTATCTGAACTATCATTACAACCTGTCATTCCCACTGTGAGTGATAATGCACCCAAACCGAATAAACTTTTTTGAATGAGTTCACGTCGTGAAATATTTACAGTCATTTAAGTACTACCTTATTTTTACCACCTTAAATGCTTAATCCTAATCAGCTAATATGAACAAATGATCTCAATTTTGTGAAAGAACTATGAAAAATACATAGCACATGATTATTTTTTATAGGTTAAAAACATGTTTTGATTGAAAATAAAGCAAATAGTTGATTTTGCTCTTGCCAAGATTTAAAGCCTCCACTATTATTGCGCACATGCCCGAGTGGTGAAATCGGTAGACACAGGGGATTTAAAATCCCCCGCCCACAAAGCGTGCCAGTTCGAGTCTGGCCTCGGGCACCATCCTTCAACAACTGAAGTTTGGTGCAGTAAAAATCCAGCGTAAGCTGGTTTTTTTATGCCTAAAATTTATAAAATAAAAAAATACCTCAGTCGAAACTAAGGTATCTAATAAATCTATTAGAATTGAAGGTTATTCCACTCGGATGATTTTACCATTCTCATCGTGGTGAACGATTGTGATCTTTTGCTGACGACCAGAAGATATTTCTTGTTCTGATAGTTCAAAATAGCGAGCATAATCCGTGATTCGCTTTTCAACTGTTTGCCTTTCACTCACTGATTTAGAAGGCAATAAACCCCATAACATGAGTATGACAGCACAAAAAATTAATGCGATTACCCCATGTTCAATACCATTACTAAATCCTGACATTAAACGCTGTGCTAGATGGGTTTTCTGAATTTCAATCAATACCCAAACTAAAACGAATGGACGCCATAATAATAACCAGCCTGCCCACATCATCGCTGTTGTTGTGGTCGAAAAATAGCGTTTATGCCATGGGAGTTGGCGACGTAAATCAATAATCAAGCTATTTACTTTCATTTCACTATACTCTGTAAGATTAGACTTACAACTTAACGAATACCACGATCAGGACTAATCCAACGTGCACGTTTTTCCTGTCCACGAAGCAGTACTTTTGGAAAGGCGACGATTGTAGCAGTTATCGTAATTAACCAAAATACAAAGGGATACCAAATCATCCAGTAGTAATTTTTACCCAAGTTTGGTTCATAACGACTATCCATCCATTTGCTTAAAGCAAACTGAATTAAACAGGTTGCCCCTAATAAAATCCCACTTCCGTAAGGCAAAAATGGCGAACTTACAATAGCGAGACTTGGGAGTGTAATAACAAAATGTAATAGCCATATGACAGCCATAATTAGCATCAAATATGACCATACCAAGGTCAAGCATAATTCAAGCATTAATGGCCATAAGAAGTTAAGTTTGGGTTTCAAGAAGACGTCCAAATTCTTGATTAAGACCTGTGCTCCGCCCATCGCCCACCGTAAACGCTGCTTCCACAAACCATTAAAGGTTTCTGGCATCAAAATCCACACCAAGGCATTCGGTTCAAAACGTACATCCCACCCTGCTCGTTGAAGCTTCCAAGTAATATCAATATCTTCAGTCAACATATTTGGAGACCAATAATCGACTTGATGTACGGCACTTTTACGAAATGCCGTAATCACCCCCGATACCGTAAATAATCGACCAAACGTGCGCTGTGCTCTTTTAATCATTCCAACGATAGATGAGAATTCACCCACTTGAATTCGACCAAGCAAGGTTGATCGTGTTCTTATACGTGGATTTCCTGTGACCGCTGCAACCGTTTCATCCTCTATAAAATGTCTCATCATCCATTTAGCTGCATGAGGATCAAGTAAAGCATCACCATCAATGCCAATCAAAAACTCAGCATCAGTCATCAAGCTACCCGCCTGCAATCCCATTGCCTTGCCTTGATTTTGAGCTAAATGTACAACACGCAATTTTTCAGATTGACTTGCGAGACGATCAAGTACTTGTCCCGTATTGTCTGAACTACCATCATTGATCGCAATCACTTCAAAATTCGGATAATCCAGCTGTAAAGCATGGCTAATGGTTTCTTCAGCGTTATCACCTTCATTAAAACAAGGAATAAGTACTGCAACTTTTGGGTAAAGCTCTAAACTTTTTGGCTGTTGATAAGGTGGGTCTTGGCGTTCTTTCCAATAAAATAGAATTGCCCCCATCATCCATAAATAAGACATGAATAACGGATAATAGAATACGAACTTAATGGCATATGACCATAAGGCTGCAATTTCAGTCATTTCACATACTCAATTAAGGCACTAGTTGCGATGATTTCTGTGCAAAAGCATCATGCATTTGCTTTACATCAGGGTGATCTTTAATCGGATCATCTGGATAGTAAGCAATGTGCATTGCACCCTGTTGATATAATGATTTGATTGTCGCAGCCATCTCTTCAGATGGTATTTTTTGATCATTTCGCCAGTTCACGGCTTGTAATTCCATCACTGACTTTTTAATACCATTTGGATATTTTTTAAGACGGTTTAAAATGTTGCTATAGAACTGTTCAGGCTGGTCTACCTTTTCCATATATGGCATTGCCATAATCGCAGTGAAATCATAACGATTTAAAGATTGTTCTAGTGATTGTGCGTACCAGTTTTCTGCATAAGCATTTAATGCAACTTGAGCATATAGATTCCGAGCAGTCATTAAATAAGGTTGGTATTGTCGCACTTCATTTGCTAATTCCATTGCAAAATCATCTAGATATTGAGTTTTGTATGCAGTCCACTTCTGCAAATCAGCATCATTATTTCTAATTTTAGCTAAGTCGGTTGTTAAACCTTGTTGCGCATAAACAGCCAAAGCCTGAGGACTAGCATCCTCATAATCAGATAAAGTGACATCATCATGAAATAGCAGACCATCAAATGGTGTGGATTTCGCTAAATCTTGGTAAATTTCTTTGATCGTTTGTCGAGTTTTTGGCGAGAATGGGCTCAGACGTATATAGCCCATGTTTAAATGTTCACCTGCTTTAGCCTGCTCTGTTTGAACCAGCTCATTTGCAACAGGATTAGTCTTTGGTAGCTCCCAAGCCAACATTGGCATCCATGCATAAAGTCGTTGTACTGAGGTACGCGTTTGAATTTGCCAAGCTACACGATTAAATAGATCAGCCCGCATTGGTATATGACGGTTTGGAAAATACACCATATCTGCTGAACCATTAGCATCAGGATCAGAGAACGCTTGCAAATAAACTGTATTCACGCCCATACCATTAATACGATCAAGCAAATGGCTTAAGTTGCGTTCTTCTTGTTGAGGGTCGGGATCATAAATGTAATCAAGATCGACATGCATAATTTTTTGCGGTCGATTATTGTCATTTAAATTCAATTCTCTATTTTTGATTTCTTGTGCCAAAGCATTTGTCGACATATTACCTTGTATTAATATACGACTCATATTCTGCAAGGACTGTTTGGCATGATCTGCACCATCATCCAAAGTAATGGTGATTGGCATACCAAGTTGTTTTGCTGTTTGCACAAGCTGCATATTGTATCGACCATATGGCCATACCATAACTCGTGGTGATCGCAATCCATGTGCCTGTAGTAAATCATTGTTCTTTTTTAAATCTTGATAAATACGTTGCTGGTAAGCTGAATCGCTTTCATAACTTTGATTTTTGGGATCATAAATTCGAGAAATTGCAGCAGGTTCTAAATTACCTTGTGGATTTGCATTGACTCCTTCGTGCAGATGATAACTGTGGCTAGCAATTTCCACTAAACCCGAACTCTGCATTTCTTTAAGTTCACTCCAACTTAAGATTTTATTTCTATCAATCGGCTCACCACCGAAATCGACTTTTTCAAGATTGGATGGCTCTAACCAAGAACCCACCACTGCAAGTAAGACTGGAATTTTATTTTTACGAATAATTGGATAAGCATTTTGGTAGAAAGACTGATAACCATCATCTACTGTTAATAAAACAGGTTTTTGGGGTAATCTATACTTGCCTTGATGAGCCTTAATAAGTTGATCTACATTAATAAAATGGTAACCATTTTTCTTTAACCATTGGATATGCTCACTAAATTGCTGCGTTGTTACCGTATAGCTTGGTATCAGGGCATCTTTTTCATCGGTAATCTCATGATAACCAATCACCGTCAAGGTAGTAGCATCAATTTTGGGGTTGGCTGCGAAAGTTGCCGCGTTGCATAACATACCAACCACGAGCCCTAAAAAGCATTTTAAAGCTGGCGATCTTGAAGGAGTAGACATGGAGAATATTCTCAATAATAAAGAAAAATCAGTACAGAGATATGCAGAAGGATTTCATCTTATCGACAATTAGATGGCTGACTTTGTCGGGTAATATGAGGATTGTAGTTATAATTTTTTAAACTGAAAATAATCTTAAAAATAAATTGTTATTTTAAACCCACAAAAAAATTTGCCTCGATCATCTTAGATAGTCGAGGCAATCTTTATCAATGTATCCAGACTAGTATTGAATAAGTTGGAAATTTGGATGTTCTGCACGGTCTTGTAAGTAGCAGCGCTCTTTATGATAAAAGTAACGATAAAGACGGTTGACCCAATCACCACGACGGAAAGTTAAAATCTTTTTATTGAATCCATCATAATCAAGAAGAACCACATTACCTTCCTCAGGTGAAAGTAATGTAATTTTATAATTACATTCTGCATGAGGATTAGAAGAACTCAACTGTCGAATGATTTCAACTTTGTTGTCTCCATCCATCCAGTAATGTTTATCCGTCAATGCTTTAGAATTTGCCCAAAAACCATTTTCCGAGCCATCATACGTGTCAATCATGAAAAAATTATTTAGCTCTTTTAATAGCTCAGACGCGGTAATATCCAAATAGTCATTCATACCCACCTCTACTCACTCAATTTTTATCACTTGGTTCACACAAGTGAAATATTTTTATATTTAGCTAATTACATCAATAAGCTAGTTTGCCTAATGATTATCCAGTTTAATCATTTTTTCCAAAAGGTAAACTTAATTCACATTTTATGAAAAAAGTTTGATTCACAAAACACTGCTCTTTTAACTCAAAGATATACAGAACTGTCTATAGAATCAATAACTTTATGCAGAAATTACTAAAAAACTCATTTAGATAAAAGCTATATAAATCATATGCTTATTTTTATTTCTATAATATTATTTGTATTGTTTTTGTATGAAATATAAAAATCACAATAAAATCATAAATTAAGATTAAATTGTGATTTCTATCAACATATTTTTTTAATTATTCATCACGTGTTTTGACATCAAATAATTCGATCTCAAATATCAAGTTTGAATGTGCAGGAATTATTTTTCCCATTTTTCTTTCACCATATGCCAAGTGTGAAGGAACAATCAGCTTACGCTTTCCACCCACGCGCATTCCCATGATACCTTGATCCCAACCTTTGATTACACGACCTGTGCCAATCACGGTTTCAAAGTAATTTCCACGGTCAATTGAAGAATCGAATTTAGTACCATCTTCTAACCATCCCGTGTAGTGAGTGGTAATAAGCGCACCTTTAACCGCTTCTTTACCTTCACCAATTTTTAAATCAATAATTTCTAATTCAGTTATCATCTCAAATTATCTCCTAATATCGTTCAAGCCAATTATTGCAATTTTTGCCATTTAATATCGAATTGACCTTTATCGCTCAACAAAGTCCACTCACCATCTAAAATATTCAGTTGTAACTGCATCGTTCTTTCACACAACTGCTCTAGTTCACTAGTTGTTTTATCACCCAGCTGCCAAACTTCGACATTCGTTAAAGTTTTGATTTTACTATTACGTTTCCACCAATCATCTACTTGCGAACTATATGCAACAACTGCGACTTGTTTGCAACGAGCACTTGCTTTTTTGACTTTATCTTCTGCTGGACAACCTACTTCGATCCACTTTTCCAAAAGCCCTGTTAGATCCTTTTGCCATAAAGCAGGTTCGTCAGTTTCAAACAGATCTTTTGTGAATTCTAAACGCTCGTCAGCGAAACGCGCGTAAGCGAGCACACGAACCATGAGTCGTTCAATTGTTTCAGACGGATGCAGCGCAAGTGTAAGTTGATAATCAGCATAAATATGCTCATCCATATTGGCAATATTCAAATCTGCCTTATATATCGTTGCTTTTAGAGCCATAGAATACATCCTCAAATTTGGCGCTAAGCATACTCTATTTTGAAAAAATAAAGATGCCATTTGACCGTTATGAAGATGAATCATTCATCTTTTAGCTGACAATCTAACAACTCAGATTCAAACTTAAACCAGTCATGTGATGCCTGCGTAATAATTTCAATTCGATTATCTAGCCCTGCTTCAGTTGACTTGTAATTAAATTGCTCAGGATTAAAATTGAAACTTTTCCAACCTTGATCTGTATTAAAAATACCTTTTATACGCACCCAATCCTGTTGTGCACAAAACAAATCTAAAAGCTCATTAAAATTAAACATCCAACGTTTAGGCAATTTCCATCCTGCAACGGTATAGCCTTGTGATGACTCAACATAATGGTACGGTAGTTGTTTCACTGCGCTGACATTTTCATCTAGCGTTTGATGCTGTTGTAATTTCAATAATGGTTGAATTTTACGTAAAACAGGTCGCTGTGCTTTATCAATCACTTCGAGTTGGACGTGGCCATGTTCAGCTTCAATCCAATCCTGCACATAAGCCTGAAATTCTTTTTTTAGTTCAAAATAAATCTGTTGATCACTATCTGTCATGCAATCAGCATGTGAAATTACAACAATTTGTGCAGCTTTAAGTTGATCTGTATATAAGTTCTGTCTGACCCAATTTTCATCATGTAATCGACTTCCATCAACAACAATGACCAACGCTCGCATATCTAAACTTCGTTGCCAGTGCGGTTCTGTGAGTTGCTCAAGCAATTGGGCAGGATGCCCTAAACCTGTCGGCTCAATAAACAAACGATCTGGTTGTGTCTCACTTAAGAGTCGTGAAAGTGCAATCTGCATAGGAAGCTGACTACTACAGCATAAACATCCACCTAATAATTCTTTAACTGCATAACCTTGCTGTTGAGTAATAAGCTGCTGATCCACACCAATTTGCCCAAATTCATTCATTAAAACTGCCCAAGTCTCATGTTCAGGTTTTTGAGTCAATAAATACTGGAGTACTGTGGTTTTACCAGCACCGAGAAAACCAGAAATAATATGAGTGGGTACAGCTTTATGGCTAATGAGTTTCACGACAATCTCAATCTAAGTGTTAAGCCTATTGTATCGATAAAGAAAACTGAAAATGAAGCAATTTATTAAAAACCACAAGTTGAGACTTAAGTCACATAATTATTATTTTCTAAGACAAAATCACCATATTAAATCAAATAAAAAATTAAATTAAAAAATATAATCGTTTTATACAATCAACAGATTTTATATAAATCCGAGTTTATGTTTCCCGTTCGTAATTCACCTGTTCTATTTTTAATCAAAAAAACATATTTACACACATTTTAATGATTCATTTTGGCGTTTTGTTTTACATGTCTGCAACATAACATTAATTATTATTTCACATTGTTAAGATAGGCGTAAAACATTGTTAAGAATATTGCTGTAAATAATTTTGGCACTTAGCATGAACCCATGTCGAAATCAGGCTCTGCTTGTTCAGTAAACTTGATAGCGGCTTTTAAAAATTGAATTTAAGGATGCCAATTATGAAACTTGTTAAGACTTTGTTAGCTACTACGCTTACACTTGCTGCTGCAACAACCTTTGCTGCTACAGCACATGATCAATCACATGCTGCGCATGAAACAGAAGAGAAAGTTGTTGTCTCAACTCAAGAACAGCCAGAAACTCAAGGTCAAGCAACAACTGATGCAACTGCAAGTGAAACACCTGCATCTGCACCTGCTGCTACAAACTAAACTGATCTCAAGGTTCCTCCAGACCTTTAGACCACATTAATAACAATAGAATCTTGTTATTAATGCAAAAGAACGAACCATGCTGCGGTTCGTTCTTTTTTAAATCAGAGAATTAAGCTATTAGCATTGAGAAGATTTTTTGAAAATGCTGCATGATGGTTGTTGCACTTCTTCTAAACGATGAATTTTGCGTAATTCAGCTGCTTCAAAACGACAACGCTTCCAATCTGTATCTAAATTTAATGCTGGAACTGCTTTTGGCTGACGTTGTTCATCTACTGCTACCATCGTGAAGTAGCATGTGTTGGTATGACGAATCGTTCTTTTTTGGATATTTTGAGCTTCCACTCGAATACCAATCTCCATAGATGTACGACCAACATGATTCACACTTGCTAAAAAGGTAACCAGCTCTCCTACATAAATAGGTTCTTTGAAATTGACCTTATCCACTGATAAAGTCACAACATAACTACCTGAATAACGACTAGCGCAGGCGTATGCGACTTGATCAAGTAACTTTAAAATTGCTCCACCATGAACATTGCCTGAAAAATTTGCCATATCAGGTGTCATAAGCACTGACATCGTTAATTCAGATTGATCATCGGGAGCTTGGTTTAATTGATCTAAAGGAGACATGAGTAAAACTCGTAAATATGCTACGCCACTATTATCCTTTATTCAGACAATTAAACATATGCAAATTAGCTCAAAATACCATCAAATATATTTATATAAATTACAATGAATATTTCAAAATGATTACATCGCACCAATTTTCGGATAGAAATGAGAAAATTGTTCATTTGGTATTTATATTTTAAATACCATATATACTTCTATTTAATAATATTAGCACTTTCAATCAACCCCATAATCCCATTAACTATCATATCAACAGCAATTGTGCCAATCAACAGAGCCGACAAACGCCCTACAATGTCAAAATAACGATCAATATATTTTGCATGTTTATAGCGTAAATGATCATGTGCAAATTTCATCAGAATCAAAATACTACACGTTAACATCAACGTAATCGCAATGACTGCAACCGCACCTGAAAATGGAACACTAATCCCCGTGACAACTGCAGCGCTTATGGTTCCTGGTCCAATCATAAATGGCATAGCTATTGTTCCAGCTAAATGTTCAGGTGCACCTCTCATCTCACCAATTGTTTCTGCACCTTGAAAAACGTAACGATAACCAATGACTAAAAAGATGAGACCACCGAAAATTTGAAATGATTCAAATCGAACATTCAAATAACGGCTAAAAATACTTTCACCACCCCAAGCAAATAAAATAAAGACAATAAATGCGATTAAACATCCTTGAATCAATGCTTTGCTAAAAACTTTAGCATCCGTATTACGAATCATACCAATCATATAAACACTCATAAGGAATGGATTCAGTAATGAAAAAAACAATGCAAATGCATGGATGTAGGGAGAAAACATAAAAAGTCTCTAAATCAGCTTCGGTTTTAGACTTGGATAAACTCAATAGATGGATCAAAATTTCAAATTGGAATGATTAAAAAGATCATCTATTTCCAAATATGGTTTGAACGTTTACACAAGGATTCAATGTCAACTTCAACACTAAAATTTTGTAAACTACGATCAAAACTATAAAAATTGATTAATTTTTCATATTTTACATAGCAAGAATCATTCTGCTTGGCTCCACATGTATAGGAGTAGTATTGAAAATGTAAAAATACGATTTTATTTCTTATTTTTTCAGAGCGGTTTAGAGCTATATAGTTTTGAAGATCAATAACCCAAGAAAGCTGTCACAAGCTTTCTTGGGTTTAACAAATTTACATCAAGTCTTTAAAAGTCAGACTTATTGCTTTGGATGTACCATATTTTTTACAGCTAAAATATCTGCCAAAACCTCATCAGAAATTAGATTTTCAGCTTTAATAGGACTTACGCATTGACGGATTCAAAAAAGTATTAAAATAGTTTATAAAGTATCTGTGATCAGACGAACTAAACATGCTTCTACAGCAACTTGTACATTACCCATTTATAT